>CAZRDZ010000017.1:0-11712 GCA_964599135.1 uncultured bacterium | reverse complement strand
ACAGAAAATTTTCCCAGTTCTTTTAATCCAGAATATACACATCCAGCAATATGTGGAGAAATGACAACATTTTTTAAATTCCTTAATGGAGAACTTTCTTCAGGTGGTTCAGGATATGTTACATCAAGACAGGCAAATATTCTTTCTTTTTTCAGTTCTTCAATAAGTGCTTTTTCGTCTATTATTGCACCTCTTGATGTATTTATAAAAACAGCCCCATCTTTCATATTTTTGAAAAAGTCTTTTCCTATCATACCTTTTGTTTCTTCAGTTAAAGGAGCACATAAAGCAACTATTTCGCATTTTTCAGCAATTTCCATTAAACTACTAACTTTTACTCCTCCGTAATTTTTAATTTGCTCTTCTGTGCAGTAAGGGTCATAAACATAAATTTTTTCTGTGAATTGTTTTAAAAGAGATACTAAATTTCTTCCAACATTTGACATACTTATAATTCCAGTATTAACTCCAATAATCTCGTCAGTATATTTCATTATTTTTTCATTCTCTCTCCACTTACCTGTCTCTTTTATAAAATCGCTCCACCAGAAGATTTTTTTCACTGAAACTAAAATAAGTCCAAGTGTTGTAATTGCAACAAATTTGCCAAGAACTCCAGAACAACTACTCACTCTTACTCCTTTTTCCATCACTTCTTTTTTTACATATGGTTTAATTGAACCAGCAGCATGCATAATGAATTTTAAGTCAGGAGCAAATTTGAAGATTGAAGGAGTTATTTCAGAAGAACCCCAACTTGTAATAATTATAGTTGAATTTCTTGCAAAATTTTCTATATTTTCCTTTTCATCCCATATTTTAACTTCACCATATTTTTTCAATTTATCAACAGTTTCTTTTTCAAAAATTTTTTTATAACTTTTAGATGGCATTAAAAATACAATTTTTTCCATTCCCTCCTCCTTTCTTAAAGTGGATTTTCACAGTTTTTTATTGCTTTTTCCAGCATCTTTACACCCTTTATTTTATCCAGAATTTTTCCATGTCCCGGGAGAATAAAATTAAAATCAATATTTTTTATTTTTTCAAGACTTTCTTTCAAATCGTGTTTGCTGAAATCAATACTTCCTTTCCACCCTACATTTCCATCGGCAAAAAAAAGGTCTCCAGTGAAAAGGTATTTTTCTTCATCAATTTTTATAAGGTAAGAAGAAGAACCAGGAGTATGTCCAGGAGTATGTAAAAAAGTTATTTCAAAGTCACATAAATTTAAAGATATATCTGCTGAAAACGAAATCTCAACATTTGTTTTCTTCACGATTGATGGATTTTCAGGCCATATTTTGTAAATATCTTTTTCGAGAGCATTTTTTGTGTATATGTGAGAAATTATTTTGCTTCCATTTTTCTCAAATAAATGAGCAGACAGAGCGTGGTCAAAATGGCAATGAGTTATTAGTATATAAGAAGGGTAGGGGATATTCTCTTTTTTAAGATTTTCTATGATTTTAGAATAATATTTATCTATTCCACAATCAATGAAAATTACTTTTTCTTTTCCTACTGCCCACACATTACATATTTCTTTATTTGAAGGATATATAAGTTTAACTTTATCATTTATCTGGTTTTTTCCCATTTTAAGAGTTCCGTCACACTGCTCAATGTAGAACCATCTTTTATTTCTTTTCTTATTCTGTTTTCTTTCTCAAGAACATCCATTGCTCTGTTTGTGATTTCAACAATTTTCTCTTCAGGAATTACAACAACTCCATCCATATCTCCTACAATCCAGTCACCTGGTTTTATAATCTGCCCTCCTATTTTAACAGGAATATTTATTTCTCCAAATCCCTTTGGTTCCCCTGCCTGTGGTGTTATAACTGAAGCGAAAACAGGAAAATTCATCTTTATTATTTCTTCAACATCTCTAACCCCACCGTAAATTACAACTCCTGAAATACCCTTTATTTTACAACTATTTGTTGCCAGTTCTCCCCAGACAGCAGGTCCAACTCCTCCAGCGTCAATTACAATAACATTACCCTTTTCTGCTATATCAATTGCTTCAACTGGTTTTGCCCAATCACCAGGGTATGTTCTTACAGTGATTGCCTGTCCTGCCATTTTAAATTTTTCTGAAAGAACTGGTTTGATATTTTTTACCCATCCACCTCTATGTAAAGCATCAGAAATATTGGCAGTTGAGACCTTTAAAAGAATATCTTTAACATTTTCTATTTTTACTCTTTTAAAATATATAGATGGCACTTTTTTCTTATTTTTTATTGCTTTTTTCAAATTTTTAACTGATTTTTCTACATTTTCTGATTTTGTTATAGCACCACCAACAATGAAAATTGAAACCCCTGCTTTTATTGCTTCGACTATATTTTCTGAGTTTATTCCACCAGCAGCGGCAACAGGAATTTTCACATTTTGAGATATTTTTTTATGTAAACTGAAATTTATATTTCCTGTCATCTGCTGGTCAATTGGAGTATGAATAGTTATGAAATCAATCCCCATTTTTTCCACTTCTTTTGCCCTCTTCAAATTTGCTGTTTCTCCCATAAGGTCAACCATAACTTTCCCTCCATAATTTTTTGCTGCTTCTACACATTCTTTTACTGTCTGGTTGGAAGCACTCCCTAAAACCACAACAATATCAGCACCTGATTTAAAAGCAATTTCACTTTCAACTCTTCCTGCATCAGCAATTTTCATATCAGCAACTATTACTTTTCCAGGGAACTTTTTTCTCAGTTTTCTTACTGCTTCCATACCATTTGATTTTATTAAGGGAGTTCCTGCTTCCAGCCAGTCAATTCCCCCTTTAACTGCTTCTTCCGCTACTTTCAATGCTCTCTTTAATTCAATAAAATCAAGAGCCACCTGCAAGACAGGGAATTTTTCCATTTTACTCCTCACTTTTATATTTTCTTGCAAACATAATAAAACCTGTATGTCCTCTCATCAGATCAGTTGGTCTTGTTCTCTTTTTATCAACAATCCATTCCCTTTCCAGTATTTCTATCACTTTAAAATCAGTAAATCCCATCTTTTCAATTTCTTCAATAAATCTTTTTATCTGCATAATTTGAGGATTATAGTTTACCAGAATTCCGCCTTCTCTTATATATTTCAGTAATCTTTTTCCTTTCCATGGTTCTGGAAGGTCAAGGAAAATCTTATCTGCCCATTTTTCTTCTACCTTAATTTCAAAATTTTCATCATAAACATCTCCTCTTATAAGATTGACATTTTCAGGAACTTTCCCAAAATATTCTTTCAGGTTTTCAATGGCAATTTTTTGAAACTGTTCATTTCTTTCAATTGAAATAATTTTTCCCTTTTTAATAATTTTTGCCAGAGAAATCAGTAAAGCACCAGAACCTGTTCCTGCTTCAATTACTTTATCTGTTTCTTTCACATCAGAGTAAAAAATTATTGATGAAATATCTTTTGGGTAGATAATCTGAGTTTTTCTTTTAATCTTTGTAATAAATTCATAAATTGTGGGAATGAAAAAAAAGAAATTTTTATCTCCGATTTTTTTAGAATATCCATCTTCATTTTCAATAATATTTTCAATATCAACTGTGCCGTAATGAGTTGAGAAATTTTTATTTTTTTTATCAACAAGCCATTTTTTCTTTTCACATAGAATTATTATCTTATTTGAATTTGAAAGTTTCATTTTAAATTGCTGTCCATCCACCATCAATAAAAATAGCACTTCCTGTTATAAATGAAGAGGCATCAGAAGAAAGAAATACTGCAATATCTCCTATCTCTTCAATTTTCCCTAATCTCGACAGAGGGATTTTTTCAAGAAAAAACTTTTTTATTTTTTTATCTTTAAATATCTTTTCATTCATAGGTGTCTGGAAAGGTCCAGGACACAGGCAGTTTACATTTATATTATACTTTGCCCATTCTAAAGCAAGTGTTTTTGTAAGTTGCAGAACAGCCCCTTTTGAAGAAGCATATGCAGTTCTTCCTGGTAAGGATACAACACTTAAAATAGAGCCAAGAGTTATTATTTTCCCGTATTTTCTTTCTATCATATACTTACCGACTTGTTTGCAGAAATGCCATGTTCCAAAAAGATTTGTTTCAATAACATCTCTAAATTTTTCTTCAGGAAAGTCAACTGCATTATGTCTGAAATTTATTCCGGCAGAAGTTATTAGAATATCAATTTTTCCAAGTTTATTTATTGCTTTTTCAACACATCTTTTTACATCGTTATATTTCCTGACATCACACTTTATAAAAAAACACTTTCTTTCTGTTTTTTCTGTTATTTCTTTTGCACTCCTTTCCCCTTCTTTACTATTTCTTGAAACAATTAAAACATCTGCTCCAGCAATAGCAAGAGAAATTGCCATCTGTTTTCCAAGTCCTTTACTTCCGCCTGTAATTAAAGCACATTTTCCTGATAAAGAAAATCTATTTAACACTTTTCTTTTTCCTGATTTTTTTAACAAGGATTATTCTGTTTAATTTCTTTTCTCTTACATACTTTACTTCATCAACCATTTTTTCCACAAGTTGGGGACCAAGTCCATAGAAATTATCTTCTTCATTAAAATTTCCAAGTGGGTTGAAAGGAGAACCATTTTCTTCAATTTCAATTTTAACTTTATTACCATCCAATTTCCATGTTATTTTTATAAAATCGCCATCATCATAAGAACAGGTTATTAAATTTGAACATACTTCATCAATTGCCATCATAAGTTCCCATGTTTTCTTAAAGCCAATTTTTGTTTGAGAACACATTTTCTGGACAAAATCAGAAATTACTTCAAGCCCTGCAAATGTCTTTTCAACTATTAAAACAGGTAGTTTTTCTTTATTTTTCATTTTTTAAATTTAAATATATCTTTTCAATTTCGTCAACCATTTTATTAACTGAAAACATATTTATTATTTTTTCTCTTCCCTTTTTCCCCATTTTTTCTGCAATTGATGGGTTTTCAAGGAGAAACTTTATTTTTTCAGTAAGTTGTTTTACATTTTTTGGTTCAATAAGAAAGCCAGTTTCTCCATTTATAACAATCTCTTTTGCTCCATCAACATTAAATACGACAACCGGTTTTCCACCAGCCAACCCTTGGGCAACTGCTTTTGGTACTCCTTCTCTTAAACTTGTATGAGCAACAATATCCATTGCTGAAACATATTCTGGTATTTTTTCAGGTGGAATTAGGCCTGTAAAAATTACCTTTTTTTCAATACCATATTCTTTTGCCATATTTTCCAGTTTTTCTCTCAATATTCCATTTCCAACAAAAACAAGTTTTATATCGGGGAATTCTTTTACAAGAGAAGAGAAAGAAGTGAGTAAATATTCCTGACCTTTAAGGGGAAATAATCTTCCTATCATACCAATTACTTTCTCCTCTTTTTTTATCCCTGTTTTTTCTCTTATTATTTCTCTTTTCTTTTCACTTTCAATGTATGGTTCAATTAAAAATCCACTATATACAACAGAGTATTGTTCTTCTTTCCCTATCCCATTTTTCAAATACCTTTCTTTCATAACTTCCCCAACACAAATAAAATGGTCTGTAAATTTTCCTGCAAATTTTTCAGCAAATCTATAAAGGAGAAAAGAAATTTTTTTCTGATATGGATAAAAAGATGGACCGTGAATTGTATGAATGACAATCGTTTTTTTATTTGCAATTTTTGCTGCTATTCTCCCGAGAAAACCTGCTTTTGCACTGTGAGTATGAACTATATCATAGCAGTTTTTTTTTAGAATTTTGAAAATTTTAAAAATGGCTATTAAATCAAGAACAGGGTTTATATCCCTTATCATTTGAGGAATTGTTATAAGATTTATATTTTTCTCTTTTATTTTTTTTTCAAGAGAACCTTCAGGTCCTTCTGTTTTTCCACTTATAAGGTCTACTTTATATCCTTTTTTCAAAAGACCTTCAACTGTAAATATTGTATTTTCCTGTGCTCCTCCAACAATTAATCTTGTTATTATATGACATATTTTCACAATATACTCCTCATCGTGTTTAAATTTTATACCTATGGGAGAACATAGTCAATTGGAGAAAAAAGAATGATTTTATCTTATCTCACATTTTTCCACATAGTTGTTCATTATTTCTTTTATTTTTTCAAATTCTTCATCAGAGTAAGTAGTTTCTTTAAGGAAAGATGGATTGACACATTTAGAAGGGATAAATTTTTGCAAGAAATAGGACTTTGCTCCTTTAATCATTTCTCCTATCTTTTTAAAATCATCAAAAGAAAGTTGTGATTTTACCACTGTTGTTTTAAATTCATACTGGATTTTTGCTTTCTTTATTATTTCTATACTCTCTTTAATTTTTTCATTATCAACTTTTACTCCAGCAATTTCACTATATTTATCAAAAGGTCCCTTAACATCCATTGAGATATAATCAAGAAGTTGTTTTCCAAAAAGTTTTTTTAAAATTTCAGGATTTGAACCGTTTGTATCCAGTTTTACTTTAAAACCCATATTTTTTATTTTTTCTATAAAAAGAAGCAGGTCTGAATGAATTGTTGGTTCTCCACCTGTTATTGAAACACCTTCAAGATACTTTTTTCTCATTTCAAGAAACTGGAAAAAAGAATCAATTTCAATTTCAGGAGTAAATTTTTCAGGAAGAACAAGTTCAGGATTATGACAGTAGGGACATCTGAAATTACATCCCTGTGTGAAAACAATACAACACAATATCCCTGGGAAATCAATTAATGAAAGTTTTTGTAATCCGCCTATTTTCATTTGACAGCAAATGTTTTCCTGATTTTAAATTCCTCTTTTTTCCCTTTATTCCACTGATTTACAGGGCGAAGATAGCCAACAACTCTTGAGTAAACTTCACATTCAGTTCCACATTTAGGACATTCAAAATGTTCTCCTGAAATATATCCATCCATAGGACATATTGAAAATGTAGGAGTAATTGTAAAATATGGAAGATGGAAATTTTCACAGACAGTTTTTACTAAATTTTTTATTCCTTCTGAAGAATGTATTTTTTCTCCAACGAAAATATGAAATACAGTTCCTCCAGTATATAATGTTTGCAGTTTATCCTGTAATTCAAGTGCCTGGAATATATCATCTGTGTAATTTACAGGAAGTTGAGATGAGTTTGTATAAAATGGTTCAGCACCATTTTTGTAATTTTCTTCATTGGCACATATTATATCTGGATATTTATTTTTATCAATGCGAGCAAGTCGATAACTTGTTCCTTCTGCAGGTGTTGCTTCAAGATTGTAAATATTCCCTGTTTCTTCCTGGAATTTTAAAAGTTTTTCTCTCATAAAATTCATAATTTCTATAGCGAATAACAATCCCTCTTCAGTTCCTACATCTTTCCCGAAAAGATTCAAACATGCCTCATTCATACCGACAATTCCTATTGTTGAAAAATGGTTTGTCCAGTATTGATTTGTTTTTTCCTTTACACCCCTTAAATAAAACCTTGAATAGGGATAGAGTCCTTCATCAGTGAATTTTTCAAGAACTTTTCTTTTAATTTCCAAACTTTCTTTTGCAAGTTCCATTTGACTTTCAAGGCGTTGTTTGAATTCTTCCTTCGTTTTAGATAAATACCCAATTCTTGGCAGGTTTATTGTTACAACTCCTATACTTCCTGTTAATGGATTTGCGCCAAAAAGTCCTCCACCTCTTTTTCTCAATTCTCTATTATCAAGACGCAATCTGCAACAATTATGAGTGATTGCTCCTAAAGAATGGACAAAAAGATGATTTTTTTCTAATTCTAAATCAAAGAATGTTTGAGGTTTTTTCAAAAACTTTTTTTCAACTTTTTTTACTCTTACAACATAGTAATCACTATTTTTAATATCAGAAGATAATTCAGTAAATGCCTGATACTTCTCAAGTGTATTAAATCCCACCATTCTTGATTTTTTCAAACCCGGGACAAGATATGTTGATTTTGCCAGAAAACCGGGCACTCTTTCAGATAATAAAGGTGGGGTTAAAACTCCATCTTTTCTAATTTTCTTTTTATTATGCTGAATGTAAATTACCTGACTATTTTTCCCTCTTCTATAAGTAACCGGCTTACCAATCAAAGAATAAAGGATTACTAAATCTCTACCTAATTCTTTATCGTTAATATGAATTTCTTTTCTCTTTTCATATCCGTCTCCTTTAAAATGATAAAGAAGAAAATTTTCAATAACAGTTGAAGGGGAATTAAAAAGAATATCAGGTAAACGTCCATATTTTTTAAATCCAGCATTGAACAAACTTCGAGCAATTTTAGCATTGTGAACATAAAGATAGTAAGAATTATACCGGCTATCTTTCATTTCCTTTCCTGTTAAACCAAATACTTTTTTAATCAATCCTTTAATCTCCTCCAGATAACTTTTTGTTTGAGCATTAAAAGTAAATTGTAATCCTTTCGGCTGGCCAAAAGTTTCAATGTTTTTTCTGGTCTCAAACAAATAATTTCCATCAGCAGTAAAGAAACCTAAAATTTTTGCTAAATCTTCATCTAAAATTAAATCTTTCTCTATCTTTTGATATTTGTTATTCAATCCAGAAAATTTCTTTAAATTCAACAAATAATCACCATCTTTTACATCTTGAGCAAATTTGTTTACTATCCCTTTTTCTGTAAGAACGGGAACAAGATGTTTTGAAGAACACTTTATTTCTTTTCCTTCTTCAGTAATAATAGTAATTAACTTGTTATCTTTTACTTTTAGAAATCTTATCACTTTTGCCCATTCAACTTTTCCTGTTTTGTAATTCAATGAGAGGACTTCTAAATTTTTCTCTTTATTGCATTCTGCCCAACCATCTCTGTCAAAATCAGATTTTTTGTATTTCTCCACAACTTCTTTAATACTTTTCCTTTTTATATTTCTGCTATTGCGAATTAATATTTCCTCAGAAGAAGCAATACACATACTTCTTACATCATCTGGTTTCATATCAGAGTTTATAAAGTTTGAGAAATATGGAATACCGTATTTTGCAGTTACTTCCCATAAAAGTTTCATATTGGGATTTTCCCAGTCAAAGTCCTTTGTTATGTTGTATGTTGGAATTGGAAAAGTGAAGACCCTTTTTTTAGCGTCTCCTTCAAGCATTACCTCAAGAAAAGCACGATTTAACATATCCATTTCCTTCTGGAATTCACCGTATGACTCATTTTTAAATTCTCCCCCGACTATAACCGGTTGATTTTTATATATTTCAGGAACAGTGAGGTCAAGGGTTAAATTTACAAAAGGTGTCTGGAAACCAGTTCTTGTAGGAACATTTACATTGAATAGAAACTCCTGCATCGCCTGTTTCACACCTTTATAATCAAGGTTATCATATCTTATAAAAGGAGAAAGAAGTGTGTCAAAGTTCGAATTATGAACTACTATGTTGTTTATTAGAAAATGTTGATTTTGAGTTGTAATATCATAAACATATTCATTATCATATCTTGCATTCACAATTTTAACAATTTTTGAAGAAAAAGATGGAGAATCTTTTTCTTTTGGTTTTATACTTGATAGTTTTAATGAGTGATTAAACAGAGAAATATCTTTTTCAGTTAAGCGAAATCTTATAATGTAATTGTCTTTATAATTTTCTTTCATATTTTTATATGATGTATATCGCACTGTTGCGTTTATTCCAAGAAGAGATAACAGTTGTTTTAATTGCATAAGAAGTGTATAACTTGTGGAGTGAATTCTTACAATTCTGTTTCTATCAATATCTCCATCACCATCTATTAATCCACTTATTAAAGCCCCTATACTTTTCCTGGATAATCTGAAGATAAAATCAGGTAAATTCTTCCTGTGTGATTTATCCTGTAAACGAAGGTGGTTTCTTATAAATCTTCCAGTTCTTGTAGTTGAAAATACAATATTAAAATCCCCCTGATTATAATAAGGAATTTTAAGTTTCTTAATGATACTTTCTACTTTTTCCCTCTCTGGTTTATTTTTCTTCTGTGATACAATTGCATATTCCTTTGTTTGGTGTCCCCAGCATCCTTCAGCAATCATAAAACCTATTAAATAAGCAAAATTTTCTTCCAACTCTATTTCTTCAGTTAAAGGAATATTTATATTCGCTGATAGAATTTCATCTCCTATTTTTAAAGAATCTGCTCTTACTGTTTTTCCATCTGATAAAATTACAGGATGCGATTTAGTAATTCTTAAAATATTTCCATCTTCTGTTTCTATAATTAATAATTTATCATCTTCAGAAGATATTTTATGACGGGAAATTGCTTTCAATGGAACAAAACCCTCTTCTGTTAAAACTTCTATTTTATCAAATTGAAAAAGGACTGGTTCTGTTGGCATCCGTGAATCCATATATTTTCTCTTATCTGCATCATCCATTGAATATCTTCTATAAATTCTATCTGTATAAATTACCTGTGAACCATTTATTCCTATCATATGATGCTTATAATCATCAAATAACATTTCCAGAGTAACACTTTCTATTTTCCCATTTCTTTTTATTGTTATAGGTGTTAAAGCATCAAAAGAAAAGGCCTGAGCACCTGCTGCTTCTCCCTGTAATGTAAAAAAGAAATTTACAACCTGCCCCAGCGCAGACCTGAAATGTTTTGCAGGACTGCTTTCAACTTTCCCTGTTGCTCCCTTAAATCCAACAGATAACAAATCCTGTAAATCCCATCCAACACAATAAACAGAAAGACATCCAAGGTCATGAATATGAATATCTCCGTTTATATAAGCAGTTCTTATCTCAGGAGGATAAATATTGTTTAGCCAGTATGTTTTTGTTATTTCAGAAGAAACATAATTATTAAGTCCCTGAAGAGAAAAACTCATATTACTATTTTCATTAACTCTCCAGTCAACTTTCCTTAAATACTGGTCAACAAGGTCTAAACTTGCTTTTGTTGTAATTTCTCTTATTTTTGCGTGCTGGTCTCTGTAAATAATATATGCTTTTGCTGTTTTTTTATAAGGAGAAGAAATGAGAACCTCTTCAACTATATCCTGGATTTCTTCAACAGTTGGGATTTTTTCTCCAATTACATCAATTGCAATATCAAGAACCCTTAAAGTTAATTTTTTGGCAATATCAATCCCGAATTCTCCTGTTGCCTGCCCGGCTTTGAATATGGCATTTGTAATTTTTGAAGCATCAAAATTTACAACTTCTCCATTCCTTTTTTTAATCTTTTCAAACATTTTCTTCTCCTTTTTATGTTATTTTTTCTATTTCTTTTTTAAACTCGGATATATCCTGAAATTCTCTATAGACAGATGCAAATCTTATGTATGCAACTTTATCTATTTTTTTCAACCTTTTTATAATTATTTTACCTATCTCCTTTGATGGAACTTCTCTATCAAATTTCTGCCTTAATTCCTGCTCAATTTCCATTATGATTTTTTCAATTTCTTCAGTGCTTATTGGTCTTTTTTCACATGCTTTTTGAATTCCTGTAAAAATTTTTTCTCTGTTAAATTTTTCTCTTCTTCCATCTTTTTTTATAACAATAAGTGGTTTCATTTCAATTTCTTCATAAGTTGTAAACCTCTTTCCACAATTTAAACATTCTCTCCTTCTTCTTACCTGCAACCCATCATTTATTTCTCTTGTATCAATAACTTTATCCTGACCAAATCCGCAATATGGACATTTCATTTTTCTATATATTGTGCCTCAAAAATTAATTTAATACAATATATTGAGTTTGTCAA
>CAZRDZ010000016.1:0-12805 GCA_964599135.1 uncultured bacterium | reverse complement strand
AAATGTGTTATAATATATCGGCTATGAAGGATGGATTTTCTTTTCTTGAAGTTATTATTGTTATTTTCATTTTTTCTATTTTGCTTATTCCCACTACATTTATCATTCTTAATCATCAGAAAACTTTATCACTCCAGATGGCAGTAAACGAAGTGGTTGAAGTTTTTGATTATGCAAGAAATTGTGCTAAAAGCGAAAGAGAAAAAACTTCAGTTAAATTTGAAGAAAAAAACTTTTATATTTTAAAAAATGGGAAAGTTGTTGGTAAAGTTTATAAACTTCCCCAGCATATCATAATAAAAGAAATTACTTCAAACTTTAATCCTGTTGTATTTTTTCCTGATGGGACCTGTAAAATGGCAGGACATATAACCTTCGGGATAGAAAACGGGAAAAATGAAAAGACATTAATAATTGAAAATATAACAGGGAAATGTTTAGTAAGATGAAAAAAGGGATAACTTTAATAAGTATTCTTGTTTCTCTTGTAATTCTTGCAACTGGAATAATCACACTTTTAAAGGTTTTCCCTGTCATAAATAAATTATCTGAAAGAGGTATGGATAATGCAACTGTTTCAATGATTACAGACCAGATTTTTACAATTATTGATAAGGTGTATGCTTCTGGTAATAATGATATACCCCCTTTTATTGAGGGAAAGTTTACCGAGTTTCCAGATTATAAATATAGAGTTGATTTCAATGAAGAAAAAGAAAACTTATACATAGCAAATATTGAAATATCATGGAAAAGGGAAGGAAAATTTGAGAAGAAATATTTTGAATACACTTTCAGAAAAAAGTAATGGATTTACATTGATTGAAGTTCTTGTATCTATTTTAGTCCTTACATTTATTCTTTTTTCACTACTTTTCATTTTTAAGGGAAGTGTTATAAATTTCAGGAAAAAAACAGCAGAAAAGGATATATATAAAAATACAACAGAAGTATTTGAAACACTTGGAAAATATTTGAAAAATGCAAAAGGGAACAATTTAAAAGGAAATTTGAGAATGAATTTTAAAGGAGGTAAAAACTGGATTAAATTTATCTCCATTACTGAAGAAAGTGAAGAAAGTGATTTTTTAAAAGTTGGATTTTATTTTCAGGATAATAGAATAAAAATGTGTCTGGAAAAAGTTGATGAAAAAGGGAATTTTCATTTAAGAGATGGATTCCCGGGAGCACAAATTCTTGCTGAAAATATAGAGAACTTTGAAATATCTTATTTTGATGGGAAAAATTATGTATCTGGATGGGATACAGAAAAAATGGAAAATCCATTTCTCCCTTCTTTTGTTAAAATAAAAATTGTTCCTTACGGAGAAGAAAAAATTGAAGGGAAGTTAATTAGAAAAGAGTTTGAAAGAATTTTAAAGGTGGGATATGAATAAAGGAATAAGTGTAATTTTTACAATTTTCATTCTATTTATTCTTTTTATTTTTACTTCTGCAATGCTTTTTATATTTCGTCTCTGGGAAAAAACAAGTTTTAAAATCATTTCTTTAAAAAAAGCATATACTTATGCAAAAAAAGGTATTGAGAAAGGAATATGGGAAATTGACAATGATGATACAAAATATGATTGTTTAAAAGATAACTGGAGAAAAATTTTTGATGGTGATGAGGTTGATTTAAACGAAGATGGAATAAATGATTCAAAATGGTTTTATATAAAAGATAAAAATGGAGAAATTATAGGAAGATATGCTGTTTTAATTGAAGATGAAAGCGGGAAAATAAACATAAATGCTTCTGGTAATTTATCCTGTAAATTTAATGAGGGTTATAGTTGTGGTGAAATAGGCATCTTATCTGATTTAATAGGTGAAAGGAAAATATTAAACATTGTTAAATTCAGATATGGAGAAGACAACCTTCCAGGGGAAGAGAAATATGATGATAACAAAAATAACTCTGATTATGAAAATGATGGTATTGATAATAATGCTGATGGAATTTTTGATGAAAAAAATGAAGGAATTGATGATAGAGAAGAATTTAATCCTGAAAAGCCATACGGAGATGATAGGCCATTTTTTGATATTTCTGATATTAAACTTGTTGAAAATATTGGAGATAAAACATATGGAAAAATAAAAAATTATATAACTGTTTTCTCATACGATATGGAAAGAAATAGAGATGATAAAGAAAGAATAAATATAAATACTGCTGATTTCCAGGAACTTTTTACACTTCTTAAAAACACAGGTTATAAAGAAAATGTTGCATGTCAGATTGCCTTAAACATTATTGATTATAGAGATAAAGATTCTGTGCCTACTGTTAAAAAAATCAACAAATCCATTTTTATTGGTATTGAAGATGTCCCTTATTTAAATGAAATAGAATCCGTAAAACCATGGAAAATTGAAACAATATCATCAGGAGTAGTTATTTTTTCTGAACAGGGAGGTCAATTTATTGAGTTGTTTAATCCCTATGATGAAACAATTGATATAGGTGGCTGGAAAATAAAAGGAGTTATCACTCTTTTTTCAAATGTCTGGGATAACATTTTTTCCAATTCAAAAGATGTTTATGATGATGCAGTAAATGGAGAAACAAAAATTTCACAGCCAGATTTTCTTGGAAATTTAATACCAACAACAATAACAATAAAACAAGGTGCTAAAATTTTACCTCATTCTTTCTATACAATCGGGGATTTGATAAGCATAGTAATTATAATTCCACCTAAGGGACCACCTGTAATTTTATTTCTGCCAGTAAGGGACCCTGGAAACTGTCAACAGTATGAACCAATACTTGCTGTCAATCCAGGTTCTTTTGGAGTTATTTCAAAAATATTATCTTCAATCCCATTTCTCTCAAATATAGGGCTTGATTTTACAGTAAGTTTATACGATGAAAAGGGAAATTTAATTGAAAAAAGCGATTATCCAGTTGATACTCCATATACCACTGTCCAGAAAAACGACCCCAGAATGAGAGGGGTTTTAAATTGGTTTCCAGCAGACCCAACTCCAAATTCTTTAAATTCTGTTTTTATTCCTTACACTGGAGGAGAATTTAACCAGAATGACTGGATTGATAACTGGGGTTCTTCCTTTTATGTTAAAAATAATAAATTTTGCAGTCCTGCTGAAATTTCATTCATACATAAAAATTCACAGTGGAGAACGATAAATTTATGGAGGAATGTTAATGATAGAAAAATCATTGATAATATAAAAACAAAGGAAGAAGAAAAAATTTATGGGAAAATAAATATAAATACTGCTGATACAAAAGTTCTTACCTGCCTTCCTCTTATTGATAGAATAACTGCAGGATTAATTGTTAAATCAAGACCATTTAAAGACACTTCAGAAATACTTGGGAGACCATCAGGAGTAAATCTTATGAGAAATCTTTTAAGCAGGGATATAACAAAATATGGATTTAATTCAATTGATGATGATAGAGATGGATATATTGATACTGAAAGAGAAAAAGAAATGGTCTTTTCAAAAATCGCAAATCTTATAACTGTAAGAAGTAATGTTTTTAAAGTTATTGCAATTGGAGAAAAAGTGCAGGATAAGAATAATAATGGTAAAATAGAAAAAGAGGAAGTAATTGCAGTTAAGAAAATAAATATCTGGTATGATAGAAGAAAAAAGAAAATAATTCACAGGAAGGAAATATAATGATTAAATTCAAATTATTGAAATTGAAAAGTTTCTTTAAAAAATACTGGAGGAAAATATTTCTTATTGTTTTTATTGTTGTTGTCAGTTATTCACTAATAAATTTTCTCTTTTATTTGAAGAATCTTAAAAAGAATACGATAGCGATTGTAAATGGTTATAAAATTACTTTTGATGATATACTTACAAAAGTTGAAACATCTCCTTCTTTTTACAAAGATTATCTCAAAATTGACCCCAAATTTTTTGTTGATGAATATATAAACCATATTCTCCTTTTCCAGAAAGCAAAAAAGTATGAGAAAAATTATGAAAAAGAAATAAATAATAAATTGAAAAATTATTATATTGACCTTCTTGTAAATATGTATGTTGAAAGAGAAATAACAAAAAAAATAAAAGTTAGTGAAGAAGAAATTAAAGATTATTATAACAAAAATATAAATGATTTTGTAATTCCTGAAAAAGTCCATCTTTATGAAATAGTTACAGACAGTAAGGAAAAAGCAAAAAATATTCTTACAAGATTATCAATGGGAGAGCCATTTGAGGAAATAGCAGAAAAAGAATCAATAAGTGAATCAGCAAAAAATGGTGGAGACATTGGATGGGTGGATGTTAGTAAACTTGAACCAGAAATAGCGGCTCTTGTAACGAAAATAAAACCAGGTCAGATTCTGGCAAATGTATTTAAAACAGATATTGGCTATCATATTATAAAACTTGCAGGTAAAACAGATAGAAGAATTTTATCACTTGATGAAGCAAAGCAGACAATTACAAATATTCTTAAAACACAAAAAAAGAAAAAAGAGGTTGAAAAAATTATGAAGGAACTCAGAGAAAAAAGTAAAATTCAGATTTTTCCTAATAAAATTGAAATGCTTAAAGAGAGGATAAAATGAAAAAACTTATTATTATTTTTTCTTTATTAACTGCCTTTTTATTTTCTTCTGATAGAACAGTTGCTTTTGTCGGAAAAACTCCTGTTTTTGAAAGTGAAGTTTACCAGATTATATATACAGAAAAGACATCTTTTGATAAAGCACTTGAAAAAGTGATTGAAAGAAAGTTAATTGTTGAAAAAGCAAAAAAAGAAGATATTGAAGTAAAAGAAGAAGAAATAAACAAAGAATTTGAAAGAATAAAGTCATCTTTTCCTGATGAAAAAAGTTTTATGGATAACTTAAAAAAAAGTGGAATTACAGTAGCAGAATTGAAAAATATACTGAAAGAAAAAGTAATAACAAGAAAATTTATTGAGAAAGAGATAATAAGGAAAATAGAGATTTCAACTTCTGAAGTAGCAAATTTTATGGGTAAACATTCTGAAATAACAGAGTATAATTTTAAATTTAAATGGTTTGGAAGTAAAGAAAAAGCAGATGAATTTTGCATATCTCCTGATAGTGATAAAATGGAAGAAAGTGGATATTTAAAAGAAGATGAGATTTTACCTGAAATACTTGAAAATCTTAAAAAATTAAAAAAAGGTATGTTTTCCAGACCCTTCAAAATAGGGAATAAATTTATAGTGGTTTATCTAATAGATATAAAAAAAGAAGAAGTGAAAGATATAAAACAACTTTATCAAATAGCAAGAAGAAAAATTTACAAAGAGAAATTTAATACCCTCTATGCGAATTTAATTTCCAGGTTAAAAGAAGAAATCCCTGTTATAATAAATAAATGAAGATTATAGGAATAACTCTTGGAGACCCTGCTGGAATTGGAGGGGAAATTTTTCTTAAAGGATGGAAAGAAATAAAAAAAATAAAAGGTTCTTTCCCTGTTTTAATAGGCGATTTACCTGTAGTTTTAAGAAGTGCTGATATTTTAAGTAGAAAAGTAAAAATAAAAGAAATAAGTGATAGAAAAGAGATAGATGGAAGTTGTATAAATATTTTTTCTATAGGAGCAATAAAAACAAAAAACTTCCCTGTTGGGAAAAACTCAAAAATCTGTGGTTTTGCTTCTTTTAAATATCTTGAGTATGGAATAAACCTGTGGAAAAAAGGGGAAATTGATGCTCTTGTTACACTCCCTATTTCAAAGAAATCCTGGGAGAAAGCAGGAATTAATTACCCTGGACATACAGAAGTTCTTGCTGATAAATTCAATATAAAAAATTATGCGATGATTATGGTTGCAGGCAACATAAGGGTTCTTCTTGTGACAACCCATATTTCCCTAAAAGAAGTTATTGAAAATCTGAATCAAGAACTGATTATAAATAAAGTTAAAATAGGTGCTGATTTTTTAAAAAAACTTAAAATTAAAAGTCCTGTTATAGGAGTATCGGGACTTAATCCCCATGCTGGAGAAAATGGGCTTATGGGAAGGGAAGAAATTGAGATTATAGAGGTAGCAATTAAAAAATTAAGAAAAGAAGGGATAAATTGTATTGGACCTGTTGTTCCAGATGCTATTTTTAGAAAGGCAATACAGGGGGATTTTTCTCTCATAATTTCAATGTATCACGACCAGGCATTAATCCCACTTAAAACATTTTATTTTGAAAAACTTGTTAACTTCACTGCTGGAATTCCTGTGATAAGAACCAGTCCTGGACATGGAACTGCATTTGACATCGCTTATAAAAATAAAGCAAATCCATCAAGTTTTATTGAAAGTTACAAATTTGCTGTAAAACTTTTAAAATAAATGGATAAATTTCTGACAAAGAATAAATTAAAAAAACTTCTGATTGACGAAAATCTAAATATAAAAAAATATCTGGGGCAGCACTTTCTTATAGACAGGAACGCAAGAGATAAACTCCTCTCCTTTGCAGAAATTGAAAAGGAAGATATTATTTTTGAAATTGGACCAGGACTTGGGTCATTAACTGAATATCTTATAGAAAAAGCAAAAAAAGTTTATGCTTTTGAAATAGATTCTGATTTTTGCAGAGTTTTAAAAAAAAGATTTGGAGATAAAAAAAATTTTTATCTTCTTAAAACTGACTTCCTTGAAACAGCCCGGGATTTCTGGGATGAATTTGAAAAAGTAAAGGTAATTGGAAATACTCCATATTATTTAAGTACTCCTATTGTTTTACACATACTCAAATTTTACAAAAGAGTTAAACTTGCTCTTTTAACTGTGCAGAAAGAAGTTGGTGAAAAATTCGTTGCAAAATCAGGGAGTAAAAATTATGGTCCTGTTTCTGTTCTTCTTTCTCTTTACACAGAAAGTAAAATATGTTATTTTCTAAAAAAAGAAGTTTTCTTTCCAAAACCAGAAGTCGAATCAGTTGCTGTTAAAATAGTTCCTTTAAAGGAACCAAAAATTGAAATTGAAAAAGGATTTAGTGAGTTTCTTCCTTTAATTTTCAGTTATAGAAGGAAAAACCTTATTAATGTAATAAATAAAGTATTTAAAAAAGAAAAAGAAAATATAGCAAAACTGGTAGAAGAAATTGGTATTGATTCTAACAGGAGAGTAGAAGAATTAAGTCCAGAAAAGATTTATCAACTTTATAAAACAATTAAAAAAGGAGAAGAAAATGGGAATGTGGATAGGGATTAATAGAAAAGCAAGAGTTTGTTATGGATTTGATGATGTTTCACTTGTTCCAGGAAACATTACTTTAAATCCTGAAGAAGTTGATATTACTACAAGAATTGGAAATATTGAACTTAAAATTCCAATTCTTGCTGCTGCTATGGATGGAGTTGTTGACCCGAAATTTGCTGTTGCTTTTGGGAAACTTGGTGGTATTGCTGTTTTAAATCTTATAGGTATTTATACAAGATATGAGAACCCCTATGAAATAATAGAAAAAATAATATCAAGTCCTCAAGAAGAATCAACAAAAATTATCCAGAGTATTTATAAAGAGCCAATAAAGGAAAACCTCATTGGAGAAAGGATAGAGCAGATAAAAAAAGAAAATGTTATTTGTGCTGTAAGTTCAATTCCTCAACTTGCAGAAAAATTTTTAGGAATTGCTGTTGAAGCAGGAGCAGATATTTTTGTAGTTCAATCAACAGTTACAACAGCAAGACATATTTCAAAATCATATAAACCACTTGACCTTTTTAAATTCTGCAAAGAATCAAAAATACCAGTCATAGTTGGAAACTGTGTTACCTTTGATGTTGCTTATGAACTTATGGAAACAGGAGTGGTAGGAATTTTAGTTGGTATAGGACCCGGTGCCGCCTGCACCACAAGAGAAGTTTTAGGAATAGGAGTTCCTCAGGTAACAGCAACTGCTGATTGTTCAGCAGCAAGAGACCAGTATTTTAAAACAACGGGAAAGTATGTTTCTGTAATAACAGATGGAGGAATGGTAACAAGTGGAGACATATGTAAAGCGTTTGCTGCAGGTGCTGATGCTGTTATGATTGGTTCTGCTTTTGTAAAATCAGAAGAGTCACCAGGTAGAGGATATCACTGGGGAATGGCAACATCAGATGAAAATCTACCGAGAGGCACAAGAATAAAAGTTGAAACTTCCTGCACCTTAAAAGAAATTCTTTTTGGTCCTGCGAAAGTTGACGATGGTTCACAGAACCTGATAGGGGCTTTAAAACTTTCTATGGCTTCTCTTGGAGTAAAGAATATAAAGGAAATGCAACTTGTTGAAATAGCAATTGCTCCATCTGTAAAAACAGAAGGCAAAATATATCAGGCAGCAAAAAAAGCGGTAAATAAATAAAATGGAAAAATTTGTTCATCTTCATCTCCATACTGAATATAGTTTACTTGATGGAATGTGTAAAATAGAAGAGGTAACCTCTCTTGCAAAAAAATATAAAATGAATTCCCTTGCCATAACAGACCATGGAACAATGGCAGGAGTTGTTAAGTTTTACAGTAAGGCATTAGAAAATGGGATAAAACCAATCATTGGTTGCGAAATGTATATTGCTCCAGAAAGTAGATTTGATAGAAAGAAAAGAGAGGTGAATAATCATCATATAACTCTTCTTGCTTCTGATAATGATGGATATAAAAATTTAATGGCTCTTTCAACTTTTTCCTATCTTGATGGATTTTATTATAAACCACGAATAGATAAAGAAATCCTTTCAAAATATTCAAAAGGTCTTATAGGAATGAGTGGATGTCTTCAGGGAGAAATACCATACTTACTTTCAAAAGATAATTTTGAACAGGCAGAAAAAACAGCATTAACTTATATTGATATATTTGGCAAAGATAATTTTTATCTTGAAATAATGGATAACAATCTTCCTGAACAGAAAAAAGTAAATTCAAAAATCATTCAACTTGCCAGAAAACTTGGTATAAAAATTGTTGCTACGAATGATTGCCATTACATAAGAAAAGAAGATGCTTTTGCTCATGAAGTTTTGTTATGTATTCAGACAAAGTCACACATTGAAGACAAAAATAGATTAAAATTCGGTTCAGAACACTTTTATTTTAAAACACAGGAGGAGATGGAAGAAGCATTTAAGGAAGTCCCTGAAGCATTGAAAAATACTCTTGAAATAAGTGAAAAATGCAATGTTGAAATTGACTTTGATAAACACAATCTTCCAATGTTTTATCCCCCTGATAATAAAACACCAGAAGAATATTTAGAAGAACTTGTCAAAAAGGGAATTGAAGAAAAATTTGATATAAAAACAGACAATTTTTCAGAAAGAAATGAAGTTGTGGAAAGAGCAAAATATGAACTTGACATTATAAAGAAAATGGGATTTTCAAGTTATTTTTTGATAATAAGTGATATTGTTAATCATGCAAAAAAAAGAGGAATAAGAGTTGGACCAGGGAGAGGTTCTGCAGCAGGAAGTATTGTTTCATATATTTTAGGAATAACAGAAATAAATCCTTTAAACTACAATCTTATTTTTGAGAGATTTCTTAATCCTGAAAGGATTAGTTTACCGGATATAGATATTGATTTCTGTGATAAAAGAAGAGAAGAAGTTATAAGTTATATAAGAGAAAAATATGGAAAAAACAATGTCGCTCAGATAGGAACTTATGGAACAATGGCTGCAAGAGCAGTTGTAAGAGATGTGGGAAGAGCACTTGGAATGCCATACAACGAAGTTGACCGTCTTGCAAAACTTATAAATCCTGCTCCAGGAACATCTCTTAAAGAAGAGGTTGTTTTAAATCCAGATGTAAAAAGAGCAATAGAATCAGATGAAAATGTAAAAAATCTTTTTGAAATATCTCTTAAACTTGAAGGGCTTGCAAGACACTCTTCAATTCATGCTGCTGGAATTGTAATAACTGAAAAAGAAGTTTATAACTATGCTCCATTATTTATTGGTCCAAAAGGAGAAGTTGCGACCCAATATGAAATGGAATGGGTAGAAAAAATAGGTCTTTTAAAAGTTGATATACTTGGTCTTAAGACACTTTCAGTAATTGATGATACATTAAACTTAATAAAAGAAAGAAAGGGAATTGAAATAAAGGATTTTCCACTTGATGATGAGAAAACATATCAACTTTTATCTCGTGGTGAATCAGAAGGTGTATTCCAGCTTGAAAGTAAGGGGATGCAGAATTTATTGAGGGAGATAAAACCAGAAAAATTTGAAGATATAATTGCAGTTCTTGCTCTTTACAGACCAGGACCTATGAAAAGCGGAATGGTGAGAGAATATATAGAAAGGAAAAAGGACCCTTCAAAAGTAAAATATGACCATCCTTTACTTGAACCAATTTTAAAATCTACCTATGGAGTTATTCTCTATCAGGAACAGGTTATGCAGATAGCAAATAAACTTGCAAATTTTACAATGGGAGAAGCAGACCATTTGAGAAAAGCAATGGGTAAAAAAATACCTTCTGAAATGGAAAAATTGAGAGAAAAATTTATAAAAGGAGCCAAAAAAAATGGAGTAAAAACAGAAGTAGCAGAAAAAATATTTGACCAGATATCAAAATTTGCCGGCTACGGCTTCAATAAATCACACAGCACAGGATACTCTTTAATTTCATACCAGACAGCATATTTGAAAGCAAATTTTCCACTTGAATTTATGACTGCTTTACTTAACAGCGAAATTGGAAATACAAACAAAATTGAAGAATACATAAAAGAGTGTGAACGACTTGGTATATGGATTTTACCCCCAGATGTTTGTGAAAGTGATGGTGATTTTAAAATCTTCTCAAATGATATAATTTTTGGACTTTCAGCAATTAAAAATGTTGGTTCAGGAGCAATAAAATCAATAATAGAGAGTAGAGAAGATGGAATATTTAAGTCATTATTTGATTTTTGTGAAAGGGTAAATTTAAGAGCAGTTAACAGAAAAGTTATAGAAAGTTTGATAAAAGCAGGTGCTTTTGATTATTTAGAAATACCTCGTTCTCACCTTTTTGCAATGATAGACGATGCAATTGAACATGGAACAAAAATCCAGAAAAGCAGAGAAAAAGGAGAAGTTGAAATATTTTCTACTCCTGTAAAACCTAATTATGCAAATAAAAAACTCATCTCCTCTCTTCCTGAATGGTCTGAATCAAGACGCCTTGCTTATGAAAAAGATATGTTAGGTGTTTACCTTACGGGTCATCCTGTTGAAAAATATCTTCCTTTTATAAAAATGTATTCAACTGTTTCAATTTCAGAACTTCCCAGGGTTAATAATGGAGAAATAACAGTTGGAGGTATTTTAAATAACCTGAAAAGAAATATCACAAGAAAAGGAGAAAGAATGGCATCAGGTGAAATTGAAGGAATTGATGGGAAAATAGAAGTCACATTCTTTCCAGAAACATTTAAAAGATTCTCTTCTGTCATAAGGACAAATAATATTGTATTTGTAAAAGGGAAAATCCAGAGAAGGGAGGATAGAGTAAAACTTATAGCAAATGAAGTAATAAGTTTATCAGATGCAAAAGAGAAATTTTCAAGTAAAATTGAAATTCAAATAAAATTGCCTGTTGAAGATAAGGAAATCAAAAGATTAAAAGAATTTATAACTAAAAACAAAGGAAATTGTTCTGTGATTTTAACTCTCTACGGTAAAGAATCTGGGAAAGTAAAGATAAAAGCAAATGGATATGGAATAAATCCTGAACCAGAGGTTTTGCTGACTTTAAAAAATGAATTTCCAGATTTTAAAATAAATTTTGGAGGGTAGAATGAAACCACCTGTCAAGCCAATAATATGGAAAAAAAATAAACTCTATATAATTGACCAGAGAAAACTCCCTGGCAAAGAAGAAATAATAGAGATAAAAAATATAAAGGATGTATGGAAAAGTATAAAAGAACTTAAAATAAGAGGAGCACCTGCTATTGGATGTTTTGCTGGATTTGGTATTGCACTTGTCGGTTTAAAATACAGAGAGAAAAACAAGGAAAAATTTATTGTAAAAATTAAAAAAGATATAGAATACCTTAAAACATCAAGACCAACTGCTTATAACCTTTTTTATGCCCTTGAGAAAATGGAAAAAACTCTGGAAAAAGGGGAAAAAGTAAAAGACATAAAAGAAAAACTTATTGAAGAAGCAGAAAAAATATATAAGG
Organism: uncultured bacterium; assembly: GCA_964599135.1. Lineage (GTDB taxonomy): Bacteria > Ratteibacteria > UBA8468 > B48-G9 > JAFGKM01 > JAGGVW01. The sequence goes on along the minus strand of CAZRDZ010000016.1, from coordinate 663 downwards.
AAGACATTGACTGCTGCTATAAAATAGGCAAATATGGTTCATCTTTAATAAAAAATGGGATGAATATTTTAACTCATTGCAATGCCGGGGGACTGGCAACAAGTGGGTATGGAACGGCTCTTGCTCCCTTTTATGTGGCTAAACAGGAAAAGAAAAAATTTTATGTATATGTTGACGAAACAAGGCCAGTTCTTCAGGGAGCGCGACTGACTGCCTGGGAACTACATAAAATAAAAATTCCCTATACTTTAATATGCGATAATATGGCTGCTTTTTTGATGCAACAGGGAAAAATAGATATGATAATTGTTGGAGCAGACAGAATTGCTTTAAATGGAGATACAGCAAACAAAATCGGGACTTATTCTCTTGCAGTTTTAGCAAAATATCATAAAGTTCCCTTTTACATAGCAGCACCTTTTTCAACATTTGATTTTTCTATAAAAACAGGGAAAGAGATACCAATTGAAGAAAGAAACCCGGATGAAGTGAGAAAAATAAAAGGAAAATATATATCTCCCCAAAATGCACCTGTTTACAATCCTGCTTTTGATATAACCCCGGGTAAATTAATAAAAGGGATAATAACTGAAAAAGGAATAATAACTCCCCCCTACTCTTCAAATATCAAAAAATTCCTTTCATAATGTGGAGGACGGTCCT
>CAZRDZ010000015.1:9705-12809 GCA_964599135.1 uncultured bacterium | reverse complement strand
ACACCTATAAAAACATCTGCATTCTCAATCACATCAGATAATTTTCCTTTTTTACTCTTTTTTGAGAGGTATTTAATTATTTCTTTTTTGGCAAAGTTTATATTTTCCTTTCTTCCCTTATAAATAACTCCTTTACTATCACACAGAAAAATTTCTTTAACCCCTGCTTTGTTCAACATTTTTGTTATTGCTATACCTGCTGCCCCTGCTCCATTTATAACAACTTTTATCTCTTCAAATTTTTTATCTGCAATTTTTAAAGCATTTATAAGACCTGCGAGGACAACTACAGCAGTTCCGTGCTGGTCATCATGAAAAACAGGTATATCAAGCAGTTTCTGAAGTTTTTTTTCAATAAGAAAACATCTTGGAGAGGAAATATCTTCAAGATTTATTCCTCCAAAAACAGGAGAAATAAGATAAACTGTTTTTACAATATCATTTATTTTCTGGGATTTTATACATACAGGAAAAGCATCAACTCCTCCGAATTCTTTAAATAAAATTGCTTTTCCTTCCATAACAGGTAAAGATGCCTCTGCTCCAATATTTCCAAGCCCCAATACTGCACTCCCATCAGAAACAACTGCAACTGTGTTCCATTTAGAAGTATAAGTATAAACATTTGAAATATCTTTTTTTATCTCCATACAGGGTCCTGCAACACCGGGAGTGTATGCAAGAGAAAGGTCTTTTTTATTTAATAATGGAATTTTTGATTTTAATTCTATCTTCCCTTTTATTTTTTTATGTAACTGGATTGATTGGTCAAAAATATCTCTTTTCATTTAAAAATGGAATTTTTTATAACAAAACCAGCGAAAACAATAGAAACAATTGAAATTAACTTTATAAGTATGTTCAAAGAAGGACCTGCTGTATCTTTAAATGGGTCTCCAACTGTATCTCCTGTGACTGCTGCTTTATGTGTTTCTGTCCCTTTTCCTCCAAAATTTCCCTTCTCAATATACTTTTTGGCATTATCCCAGGCAGCACCTGCATTTGCCATCATAACTGCTGTAGCAAATCCAGAAGTTAATGCTCCCATAAGAAGCCCTATAACTCCTTCAGTCCCCAGAAGCAAACCAACAGCAACAGGTAAAACTATTGTAAAAACAGAAGGTATTATCATTTCTTTTTGAGCACTCCTTGTACATATATCAACTGCTTTTGCATAATCGGGCTTTGCTTTCCCTTCTATCAGTCCTTTTATTTCTCTGAATTGTTTTCTCACTTCTTCAACAATCTTTCCTGCTGCTCTCCCAACTGCTCTTAATGCCATTGAAGAAAAGAAGAAAGGATACATAGCCCCTATAAATATACCAAGAAGAAGACGAACATTCATAATTGAAAAATCAATCTTCCCACCTAAAAGAATAACCTGGTCTTTGTATGCAGCAATTAAAGCGAGAGCGGTCAAAGCGGCTGAACCAATTGCAAAACCTTTACCAGTTGCGGCGGTTGTATTTCCAAGAGCATCAAGAGCATCTGTTCGCTGTCTTACAAAAGATGGTTGATGAGTCATTTCTGCATTTCCACCAGCATTATCAGCAACAGGACCATAACTATCAGTTGCAAGTGTTATACCAAGAGTGCTTAAAAGTCCAACACCTGCAAGCCCAATTCCATAAAGACCTATATGGGGATTATGAAATCCACCAGGGATAACATAAGCACAAAAGGTTGCAACAACAACTGTTAAAACAGGAGCAATTGTTGAGAACATACCTGTAGCAAGCCCTTCAATTATAACTGTTGCATGTCCTGTTGTAGCCGCTTTTGCAACATTTCTTGTCGGTGAGTAATTGTCTGATGTAAAGTATTCTGTAAAAAAGCCAATTATAACTCCTGCAACTATTCCACTTATTACTGAACCATACAATCCAAGATATTGCTTCCCGAGAATTTTCACAATTGCAAAATAAGAAAAGAAAACAGTTAAAATTGATGCTCCATATATTCCTCTTCTCAATGCCTTTAATAAATTTGCCTGACTTGTTTCTTCTCTAACTCTAACAAGGAAAGAACCAATTATTGAACATATAACTCCAATTGTTGCTATCAACATAGGCACTGCTACACCTTTAACTCCAAGACCGGCAGCATAAGCAAGCGCCATTGTTGCTATAATTGAATCAGTATATGATTCATAAAGGTCTGCTCCCATACCTGCTATATCACCAACATTATCACCAACATTGTCTGCAATAACTGCTGGATTTCTCGGGTCATCCTCTGGAATTCCTGCTTCAATTTTTCCAACAAGGTCAGCCCCAACATCTGCTCCTTTTGTATAAATTCCACCGCCAACTCTTGCAAAAAGTGCCTGAGCACTTGCCCCCATACCAAAACATATCATTGTTGAAGTTATGTTTCTGAGTTTTTCTTCAATTGTTAAATGTCTGTAAACAAAACTTAAAAGGTTATACCATATACTTATATCAAGAAGAGCAAGACCAACAACAACAAGTCCCATAACAAGCCCTGCTGAAAATGCAATCCTCAGTGCTTTATTTAAAGATGACTTGGCAGCAAAAGTTGTTCTTGCTGATGACCTTGTTGCCACAGTCATACCAATGTATCCACTTAAACCAGAGAAAAAACCACCTGTAAGAAAGGCAAAGGGGACAAAAATAGGGAGGTATTTTAAAATGGAGATTGTCAGAAGGATTAAAAAAACAATACCAAAGAATATACTAACTCCTTTATACTGCCTTTTTAAATATGCCTTTGCTCCTGTTCTTACTGCTTCCGCTACTTCTATCATTTCAGGAGTTCCTTCTTTTTCTCTCAATATTTTTTTCACAAGAAAAACTGTAAAACTTAAAGCAAAAACAGAACCAACAATAGTGATAATCTGAGAATACATCTTTATCCTCCTTATTTCATCTGTTATAAACTGTCATTGCTTTATCAATTCCAGATAATACTATTTCTTTTACTGCTTCAGTTGCTTTCTCAATCGCTTCTTTTACAGATAAAATTTCCTCATTATCAAAAGGAGAGAGGACATATTCAACATAAGGAATTTCTATTTTCTCTTCTTTCCCTATGCCTATTCTTATTCTGTAAAAATCTCTTGTGTTTATTTCATTGAAAATAGA
>CAZRDZ010000015.1:0-9605 GCA_964599135.1 uncultured bacterium | reverse complement strand
GGCTTCTCCTGTAAAGTGAAGAGGGACTGTTAAAGTTATTGGCTTATCCATCCTAATCTGATAAAAATCAAGATGTAAAATTCTTTCTTTTACAGGGTCAACCTGAACTTCCTTAAGGACTACCTTTACCTTTTCTTTTTTCCCATTTTTTTCAATCAAAAGGTCCCCCATAACATTATGGGATTCAAGATGCCTTATAATTCTTTCTGTCCCTTTTCTTTTTAACTTCAAAAGCAATGGTTCTATCCCATATCCGTATAGAATAGCAGGAATATAATCATTCTGTCTCAATTTCCTTGTTATTTTTTTCCCTTTTCCTTCTCTTATTTCAGCAGTAAATTCAATTTTTTCCATATTATTCACCTCCTATAAAAAAGTGGGCGCGGGTGGATTCGAACCACCAACCCCCGCGTTATCAGCACGGTGCTCTGCCCTTGAGCTACGCGCCCTACTATTACTATTCTTTCTTTTCTTTTTTCAAGTAATTCTCAATATACTCTTTCACTATATCCTTACTTCCAAGAGCAAAAGCAAGGGCTGCTCCAAAACAGAATGCGCTTAAAACAATTATAAAAACATTACTTATAAAATTTGGAGCAATCCCGATCTCCTGTAAAGCAATTACAATACCAAAAGCCGCTATTGAAATATGGGTTATTTTACCAAGAACAGATGCTTTTTCAATTCCCATATTTCCTGCTGATGTTCTTACTATACCGCTGAAAAAGTTTCCAAGAAAGAGTGAAAAAATAAAAATTAAAAGCCCGAGTATAAACCTGGGTATAAAACCAAGCAAAGAATTAATAACAGTGTCAGGAATTGTAATTCCAGCGAAATTCACTGAAATAAAAATAACAACAAGCATCAGAAGCCAGTAAATACCAATCCCCAGAAGTTCAGAAATTTCTCTGGATACATTCCCTTTTTCAAGTAATTTTTTTAATCCTGAGTCCTCACCAAATTTGTCTATCTTGATTACCTTGAAAAATTTTATAATTAAAAGTCGCAAAAACCTCGCAATTAACCATCCAATTAAAAAAATTACCACCGCCCCAAGAACTTTTGAAAATCCCACCCAGAATTTTTGAGCAAGTTCTACTGTTGGTGTCCATATATTCTCTTTGCCCATAGATACCTCCTTTTTTTGTATTTTACCTTTTTTCCATAAGAAAATCAAAACTTCTCAAGGTATGTATAAACTCTTCTTTCTGAAAATGGAGTAAAAGGTCTACCTCCTGATTTATAAAACTTTGTGAAAAACTCAAGATACTGGAGTCGGCTTGTATGAACATAGCCACCAAGTAAGTTTATAGCAAGGTTCCCAAAATGTCCAATAAGAAAGATAACAGCAGCAACTGGAATACCAATAAATGGAATACCTTTTACCATAAATACAATCTGATTTACTACAAGTGCAAGAACTGCAGTTGTAAGACCAAGACCAAAAAGGCGGCTATAACTTAAAATATCTCCAAGTAAATTGCTTGCAACAATTGTATAAACACTGTAAAATGCCCAGAATGCTTTCATCATAAAGCCCTTTTGTGAAATCGCATTAATAATCATAATTGTAAGAAAACTTAAAACTATTAGAAAAACGGGAATATAGAAAACCACTCCTGTTTTTATACCACGGAAGAAAAGAAGAGCAACAACACCTATTAAAATCTGGATTAAAAGAGTGGAAATTGCTATAAGAATTTCTGAAAAATGGGAATATCTTATTGAATTATAAAGATTTAAGATAAGACCCCATATAATCTGGATATAACCCAGAACTAAAGCCCATGCAAGAAAAACAAAAGCACTGTTTCCACCTTTTAAAGGATTTAAAATTACAAAAGAGTTGAAAAACTTTGCGATTGGAGAACCTTCAGGTAATCTGAAAATTATATCTCCAAACCATCCTCCTGTTATTGCTCCCATTATTAAAGTCCCTACTCCACAATATAAAAGAAGTTTCAGAAATTTATAAAGAGTTGGATAAAGTTTAAATTTTCTCATAAGAATTAAAGAAAGGAAAATAAGTAAAATTCCATAACCAGCATCAGTCAGACAGAATCCAAAAGAAATGGCAAAAAATAAAGAAAGAGGTGAAGTAGGGTCTAAATTCTTATAAACAGGCCTTCCATAGAGGTCTGTAACAACTTCAAATGGTTTTATTAAAGGATGATTTTCCAGACATATAGGAACATTTTCACTTTCTTCTGGTTCAGAAAAATGTAAAAATCCTTCAGGGATATTTTCTTTTACAAAATTATTCAATTTCTCAATATCTTTTTCCTTAATCCATCCACAAAAACCCTTTATGAATTTTGAACTACCAAGTTTCTCTTTTGTTTTAAAATAGTCAAGAAGAGAAAAATAATAATCATAGACAACAAAAATTTCTCTTTTTATCTTTTCAATTTCTTTAAGTTTTTTCTCACAATTTGCTATTTTTTGCTGATTTTTCTTCTTTGTCTTCAGAAGTTTATTTATTATCTTTATAGGATACCCATTCCACCTTTTAACTTCAACAATTTTTCCACCATTTTCTTTTATCTTTTGAATTATATTTTCTCTTTCTTCTCTGGAAAATACAATTAGATAAAATGTTTCTTTTTTGTCTCTGTAAACTTTCTCAACAAAAACATTCGCAATTTTTATTGAAAATTCCTTTTTTACTGTAAAAAGGAAAAAAGAAAAGTTTTTCAAAGAGAAAAGGATTGAAAAATCAATTCGGATATTTTTGACAGGTTCAAGTTGACTTATTATATTATCTATTTTTTTATCAATTGTTTTTCTTCTTTCAATTTCATCATTCAATTCCTTAAATTTTTTATAATTTTCCTCAACTGGAAAAGTGGATATAACTTTCTGTTCCTGTTTCTCTGTTAGAAGAATTTTTCCACCGAATTCTTTTCCTTCAACTTTCTTAACAATTCCTTTTAAAAATTCAAGTTTATTTATTTTTTCTTCAATAGAAGTGAATGTGCTTTTTAAATTTTCAAAACCAAACTCTTTTTTCAAGCCCTCTATTTCAACAATCTCTTCTTTTTGAAGTTTCTTAAGGAGTTTCTCCTCATTTCCTGTAAAAAACAGGTGAAATTTCTTCATTCTGGCTATCATTCATACCCCTTGTTTATTTTTACATATTCCTCAGTTAAATCACATCCCCACCCTGTCGCCTCAAATTTTCCTTTTTTCAGGTCTATTTCTATTAAAATTTCTTTCTCCTTCAATTTTTCCTCAAGCAACTTTTCATCAAAATCTAACGGTTCTCCTTTAAAAACATCTATACCACAGATTTTAACTTCAACCTTTTCTGGTTTAAATTTTGCCTTGCAACTGCCAACAGATGAAATTATTCTTCCCCAGTTTGCCTTGTTTCCATAAATTGCTGTTTTAACAAGATTTGAACCGCAAACTTTCTTTGCAACTCTTTTAGCATCTTTCTCACACCAGCCCCCTTTAACTTTCACTTCAATAAATTTTGTCGCTCCTTCCCCATCTTTTGCAATCATCTTTGCCAGATTAACACAGGTCTCTTTCAATTTTTCAGCAAATTCAAAGTAGTCCTCTGTTCCATAATGAATTCTTTTATTTCTTGCTGCTCCATTTGCCAGACAAACAACCATATCATTTGTGCTTGTATCATTATCAACTGTTATCATATTAAAAGAATTATTTACACCTTCTTTTAATGCAATATCAAGTGCTTTTTTCTCAATAACTGCATCTGTTGTTATAAAAGATAGCATTGTTGCCATATCAGGATTTATCATACCTGCTCCTTTTGCCATACCTCCAATACTTACAACTTTTTTTCTTCCTTCTATTCCAGTATCTATCTGAAATTCTTTGATAAAAGTATCAGTTGTTGTTATACCTTCTGCTGCTTCTTTATGTCTATCTCTGGATAAATTCTTTATAAGTTCATCAAGAGAGGAAATTATTTTATCATCAGGAAGCGGTTTTCCAATAATCCCTGTTGAGGCAAAAAGAATATTATTTTCTTTTATATTAAGTTTTTCAGCAAGTTTTTTCACAACTTCCTTTGTCTTACTGTAATTTTCTTTTCCATTGCAGGCATTGGCATTTCCACTGTTAATGATAACCGCATATACTGGATTTTTTATATTTTTAATACTCCATATTACACTGTATGACTTAAATTTATTTGTTGTGAAGGTCCCGGCAGCAACACAGGGAAGATGAGAATAAATTAAAGAGAGGTCCTTTTCCCCATTTTTTTTAATACCAGAGTGAATTCCAGCAGCAAAAAACCCATACGGATAGGTTACTCCCCCTCCTTTTTTATTTCCCATTCTCCCGCTCCTTTATAAATACAGAAGAATAAAGTTTTTTCTCTATGCCCAGAATAAAACGTTCCCTGTCTCTCCTGTAAAAAAGTCAATAATAAGCCACATTCCATTTACAAGAAATTGTCCTACGATAAGCCCTATAAAAAACATTTTCCCTTTTTCGTAAACTTTTGCTCCACCATATCTTAAAATCATAAATTTTACAAGCCATGCAATAAATATAGAAAACCAGAGATTGTTTGTCATCATTACTGTTGAAAAAGCAAAACCAAGAGGATGAAGGGGGAACCATAAAAATCTCATTCTCATAAATTGTAAAAATATTGTAAAGACAGCCCCTATTCCAAAAAAAGTCCAGTAAAGCATATCAGGACCACTTGGTTTTTTTATTTCCTGAATAATATATTTCCATCCAAATTGAGGTCCAGAAACGAAAAACCAGCTGTCTGCATTTATTGCTCCATATTTATAACCAAGGTAAAGCGTCATCCAGATAGAAGAAATTAAAGTTGTTAAAATTGATATAAGGATTGCCAAAAAAATTATTTTTTTCCTTGACTTAACTTCTTCAAGCATTTTAAGTCCATTTGCTACAGAAGCCATAACAAAAGTTCTTACATCTGATGAATAAACAAAAGTCAATCCTAAAGCGCCAAGAGCAGAAGGACCGAGATTTTTTGAGCCAAAAAATGAGTTTGTAATTACAGGGGCAATAACTGGTGCTCTTGTTGCTGCAAGACCACCTTCAGCAATTACTCTTGTTATTCCTATAAAAATTATAAACATAAAAACTATAAAAAATATTGATGGAAAAACAGGTAAACCGCTTAAAACAAGCCACCAGAAAATAATTAGAAGAGAAATAATCAAACCCCAGAATGATGATCTGTAAGAGACAATTTCATAATCAGAAGAATTATCCTTTTCTTTCCCTATTGCTTTCCTGAAGACCTCTTTCAATTGTCCTCTTGAAATCCAGAGACCATAAACCACTATTACAAATAAAGAACCAAGGGACTGCCATCCAAGAAGTGGTCTATGTTCATTATATGGAAGGAACTCAGAAATTCCAAAGCCAGTTATATTGAAAAATCCTTGCTGTATCGTGGAAAGAAGGCAGAAAAACCATAAACTGAAAGAGAGAGGAAGATTAACAAAGTAAGTAAAACCAATCATAGGGAAACTTATCCTGAATGGAAACTCAAGTGTCCTTCTAAAAATTGAAAAATATTTGGAAAGTGCTACACTTGGAAATAATTTATTATAAAAATGAATACCATTTATACAACCAATGATAAAAGGAATTGCTAATCCAAGCCAGAAAAGATTATTATGAAAGATTTTGTTTTCATCCGCTTTTATTAAAGAAAGAGGTGCTTTTGTTAATGGATAATTTAACTTTTCTTTCTCCACCCACTGTTTTCTCAAGATAACCATTATAAAAACCATAGCAAGATAAAGAGAAATAATGAGAGGAAACCAGGAAAGTAATACCTTTATCCAGGGACCCCATGGAATACTCTGCCCTTTTGGAATTCCTTCAAAGAACCACTTTATTGCATTTGTATCTTTTAATATAGTCCAGTTTTTTAAGTGATTTAAAAAAAGATGGTTCCAGTTATTCTGTGGTGTAGCATAATATTTTGTCCCTGCTAAAAGTGGAATAAGGTAGAAAACAAGTCCCATTGTCGGTATTGAGCAGGAAACAATCATCATAATATAAATCAAAATCATCTCTGAAACAGAAAGAGATACTTTAGGAACAAACTTTTTTAAAAAATAATTGATAAGAGTTATCCAGAAAATAAGGAATATTGCTGATGGTGTTGTAAAATCAAGTGCCATAAAGGAACCTTTGATAACCATAAGGTTATAAACATTCCCTGCTCCTATAATAAAAGAAAGAATAGTTCCTATCAATAATGACCTTTTAGTAAAAACATCTTTTCTCATTTTCACTCCTCCTTTTTAAATTTACCTGAAATCCCAGTTTTCGTATAGAAAGGGAGAAATTTCTTCTATGAAAAGTGATTTGTTATAGTAATAATTTCTGTAAAAATCTCTTATGTAATAGGTTATATAAAGGTCTTCTTTTGTTCTCGTAACAGCAACATAAAAAATTCTTCTTTCTTCTTCTAAAGCGACAATATCATCTCTTGCAGAAATATGAGGAAAATGCCCATTACAAACACCTATTATAAATACAAATTTCCACTCAAGTCCCTTTGCCTGATGAATTGTTGAAAGAACTATATAAGAACCCTTTTTCCCTATTTCTCCTTTTGTATGCTCCTGTAAAGTTGCTTCTGAAAGAAAATCATCCAATGAATTGTAAGTGGAGGCGATTTCTTTCAAACTTTCTATGTCCTGTTTTCTTTCAACATCATCTTTATATTTTTTCTTAAGGTAATCTGAATAAAATGAGTTAAGAATTAAATCAATACCCTTTGCAATTGATATATCTTTTATCTTTTTTATAAGTTTGAGGTTATTTTTTAAACTTTTAAGACCTTTTGAACTTATCTTAATATTCTCTACTTTCCTTCCAAAGTTGCCTATCCCTTCACTTTTTCTTATAACTTTAATAAGTTTTTCAGAACTTTTTTTCCCAATCCCCTGTGTAAGAGAAAAAATCCTTGCCCACGAAATCTCATCTTTAAAATTTACTATAACTTTATAAAAGCATAAGATATCCTTTATATGTGCCTGTTCAAAAAATCTCATCCCCCCCCTTATAACATACGGAATTTTTAATTTATTCAACTCAATTTCAAGTTCAGCCGATTGGTATCTTGACCTGAAAAGGACAGCAATTTCAGAAGGGTCTGCTCCTGATTTTATAAGTTGATAAATCCTTCTTGAAACAAAAATTGCTTCTTCTTTAATGTCATAACACTTTATCACAACTGGTTTAACTCCACTTTTCCTCATACTTTTTAAATTCTTGGGAAATTGATTTTTATTATGAGAGATAATATCATTTGCAAAATCAAGTATTTCAGGTGTGCTTCTATAATTTATATCAAGATAGAATATTTTTGCATCAGGATATATCTTAGGGAATTCAAGTATGTTATTTACAGTTGCTCCCCTGAAAGAATATATACTCTGAGCGTCATCTCCAACAACCATTATGTTCTTATGAACTTTTGCTACCTGATAAAGTATCTGTGCCTGTAATTTGTTCGTATCATGATATTCATCAACAATAATATACATAAATTTTTCTGAAATTTTTCTCCCTGTTTTTTCATCTTTCATCAATCTATACCAGAATAAAAGAAGGTCATCATAATCCAGCAGATTTAACTCCCTTTTTCTTTTTGCATACTCTTTTGAAATTGTCTCAATTTGATGGATTAGATGGGAATATTCAATAAATCGAGTATTTATTATATCTCTTATCGGCTCAACTGTATTGACAGATAAACTCAAAAAACTTTTTATTTTCCCGGGATGAGGGAACTCTTCTTTATTATTGAATTTATCCACTATTTCTTTTATTAAAGCAATTGAGTCCTCTTCATCAAGAATTGTAAAATTTGAAGATAAATTTATTTCCTTTCCATAAATTCTCAAAAGGATATTTGCCATATGGTGAAAAGTCCCTGCCCAAAGACCCTTTGGATAAAAGCCAACCACTTCTTTAACTCTTTCTATCATTTCATTTGCTGCCTTATTTGTAAAAGTCACAAGCATTATTGAAGAAGGGAAAATACCTTTTTCCAGCAGATAACAAACTCTATAAACAAGAACTCTTGTCTTTCCACTCCCTGCTCCTGCAATTACAATTGAAGGTCCATCAGCATTTTTTACTATTTCATACTGCTTTTCATTTAATCTGTTTTCATAATCAATTTCAGAATAAGTTCGTATATTCATTTTCTACTTCCAATGGTTAAATATAAAACAGCCATTCTTACAGCAATTCCATTTGTAACTTGATGTAAAATTAAAGAGTTCTCTCTATCGGCTGTCTCTGATTTAATCTCCACTCCTCTGTTTAAAGGACCTGGATGCATAATAAATATATTTTTATTTATCTTTTTTATTCTATCTTCGTTAACACCATATATTAAACTGTATTCTTTGAGAGAAGGAAGAAAATTTTCTTTCTGTCTTTCTTTTTGTAATCTCAAAAGATAAATTATATCTGACCTCTCAATTGCTTCCTCCATATTATATGTTACTTCAACCCCTATTTTTTCAATACCAGAAGGAATTAAAGGGGGAGGTCCACAAACAATAACTTTTGCTCCAAGTTTTGTAAATCCCCATATATCAGACCTTGCAACTCTACTGTGTAATATATCTCCAACTATTGTTATTTTAATTCCATTAATTTTTCCGAAAACTTCCTCCACAGTGAATAAATCAAGAAGTGCCTGAGTGGGATGTTCATGACAGCCATCACCTGCATTTATAACAGATGCATCAATATTTTTGCTTATAAGTTCAGGTGCTCCTGCAACAGAATGCCTTACTATAAAACAATCAACTTTCATTGCTTCAATATTTTTTGCAGTATCAACAATTGTTTCTCCTTTTGAAACAGAAGATGTTGAAACATCAAAACTTAAAACATCGGCTGAAAGCCGTTTTGCAGCGAGTTCAAAGGATGTTCTTGTTCTTGTGCTTGGTTCAAAAAATAAATTCACAACTGTTTTACCTCTTAATGCAGGAACTTTTTTAATAGATCGAGCACTTACCTCTTTAAATGATTTTGCCGTCTTTAAAATTGTCTCAATCTCTTCTCTACTTAAGATTTCCAGTCCGATTAAGTCCTTCCTTTTCCAGTTCATTTTCTTTCCACAACGACTACTTCATCAATACCATCAATTTCTTCTGTTCTTACTTCTACCATTTCCTTTTTTTTCACCTTTACTTTCTTCCCGACAAAATCAGGACATATTGGTAATTCTCTATTCCCTCTATCTATAAGGACAAGAAGTTTCACCAGAGATGGTCTGCCAAAATCAACAATTGCATCCAAAGCGGCTCTTATTGTTCTTCCAGTATATAAAACATCATCAACAAGCAAAATTTTTTTATCATCAATTGAAAATAAAATATCTGTTTCTGAAATTACTGGATTTGCCCCAACTCTGCTGAAATCATCCCTGTAAAGAGTTATATCAAGAAAACCGATAGGAATACCCTTCTTATATTTTTTCTCAAGGGAATTTTTAATCTTTCTGGCAAGAATATCACCCCTTCTCTTTATCCCTATTATTGCCAGATTAGAAAGCCCTATCTTCCTTTCTACTTCTCTGCACAATTTCTCAACAACTTCTTCTA
>CAZRDZ010000014.1:0-12980 GCA_964599135.1 uncultured bacterium | reverse complement strand
AGGATTGAAAAGAAGTTAAAAGGTAGAAATACTGGTTTTGTTTATTTTCTTAAAAGTGGAACAGAAAATTCCTATCTTTTTAAAGTAAAGAGAGAAATTCCTTTGAAAGGAAGTATCGAAAAGAAATTGATTGTTCTTATAAGGTATCTTTTAGAAGGTCCAAAAGATGAGGAAAGGGAAACAGGTATTTCCACTTCTATACCTGAAGGGGTAAAATTACTTGGAGTAAAAATAAGAGATGGAGTGGTTTATGTAAATTTTTCAGAAGAGATAGAAAAAGGCGGAGGAACTTCGTTGATGGAGATGCGACTGGCTCAAATTGTTTATACAGCAACACAATTTCCTCCTGCAGATAAAGTAAGATTACTTATTGATGGAAAGAAAATAAAATATTTTAGCAATGAAGGAATAATGGTTGATAAATTGTTAACAAGAGATGATTTTAAAGAATTTGAAAATATGAATTGAGGGGGAAAAAATGAAAGAGAAAATTCATCCAAAGTATGAAGAAGCAACAATTATATGTGTTTGTGGAAATGTTGTTAAAACAAGGTCAACAAAGAAAGAAATAAGAGTTGATATTTGTTCAAATTGCCACCCATATTTTACAGGAAAACAAAAGTTTGTGGATAGTGCAGGTAGAGTGGAAAAATTCAAGAAAAAATATGGAAGTAAATGAAAAAATAAAAGAACTTGAGGAAGAATATAAAAGAAATTTAGAGATTGTTTCAAAGGGAAAGCCAGGGAGTCAGGAGTATATTGAAGCAATAAAAAAAATTGGGATTGTTGAGGAAATTCTGGAATACAAAAGACAGGTAGAAGAGATTGAAAGAAAAATAGAGGAATTAAAAGGTATTCTGGAAAATGAAGAGGAAGATTTAAAAACTCTTATAGAAGAAGAGATTGAGAAATTTGAGAAAGAAAAAAAAATACTGGAAGAGAAAATTAAAGAGTTTTTCTCTCCTGAATCATCTATAAATCAGAAAAATGCTATAGTTGAAATAAGAGCAGGAGTGGGAGGAGAAGAAGCATCACTTTTTGCAAGAGACCTTTTCAGAATGTACTCCAAATTCTGTGAAAGGAAGAATTATGAAATAGAGGTTCTTTCCTCAAATACAACTGAACTTGGAGGAATAAAAGAAATAATTTTTCTTGTAAAAGGTAAAGGTGCTTATGGGAATTTCAGATTTGAAAGTGGAGTTCATAGAGTTCAGAGGATTCCAGAAACAGAAAGTTATGGAAGAATTCATACTTCAGCAGCAACTGTTTCTGTTTTCCCTGAAGTAGAGGAAAACGAAATCAAAATCGACCAGAAGGATTTAAAAATAGAAACATTTAGAGCCTCAGGACACGGGGGACAACATGTTAACAAAACTTCATCTGCTGTGAGGATAACTCATATTCCCACAGGGATTACAGTAAGTTGTCAGGATGAAAGGTCTCAGTTTAAAAATAAAAGTAAAGCAATGAAAATTTTAAAAGCAAGAATACAAAAGTTGTATGAGGATGAAAAAAAGAGTAAAATTGATAGTGAAAGGAAAAAGCAGGTAAAAACAGGAGAAAGGAGTGAAAAAATCAGAACATATAATTTCCCACAGAACAGAATTACAGACCATAGAATTAATTTAACTCTTTATAATCTTGATGATATAATGGATGGGAATCTTGATAAGTTAATCAGTGCTCTAAAGGGGGAATTAAAATGAAAAGAATAATTTTTATTCTATTTTTGTTTTCTTCATTTCTTTTTTCTTCTAATGAGTTTTTGAATAAAGTAAATCTTGGGTTGAGTTTTCTCAAAATAAAAGATTATGAAAGAGCAATTAGTTATTTTAACCAGGCGAAAAATTTAAGTCCTGACAATCCTGTTGTTTATTATTACCTCGGGGAGGCATATTTCAGGAAGGGTGATTTAAAAAAGGCAATGGAATATTATAAAGAAGCAATTGAGAGAGAGCCCACAAATCCCGGCTTCCATTATTCTCTTGGTTATCTGTACCTTGCTCAGAATGATAGGAAAAAAGCAATTGAAGAATTCAACAAGGTTTTAAAAATTGCTCCTCAATCATTTATTGGGACAAAGGCAAAATTGATAAAAGAGCAAATTGAGAAAAATATGAGAGAAGAATCACTTTCAAATAAATGGGCAAAACTTGAGGAAGAAGAAAGAAAAAAACTTGAAGAAGAAAAGAAGAAAAAAGAGAAGGAAGGTAAACAGGGACCCGGTCAGATGGAAGTTGCAAAAGAGGGAGAAATGCCCATAGGACCTGGAATGCCTGATATGATTGAAAAAAAGGAAGAAATCCCGATTGAAAAACTTGTAAAAAGAATAAAATATGGAACAAAATCATTAAGAGAAAAGGCAGCGAAAAGTTTACCTTATTATTCTTCTTCTGACATTGCGAAGGTTTATAAAGAATTGATGGATATGATAGAGAAAGAAAAAAATGTTGAAGTTGAGAAAAATTTAATAAAAGGACTTGGGAAAGTTAATAAAGCAGAAGTTGGAGAATTTATTTTATCTCTTATTCAAAATGAAGAAACGCCATTTGAAGTTAAAATTATTGCTCTTGAAAGTATAGGCGGAATAAGAACAAGAAATGTTATGGTTGCTTTAAGAACAACATTAGATAATATGGTGAAAAGAAGAGAAAGAGAAAGAGAAGAAGCAAGAGAAAATATTGAAAATATAAATAACCAGATAGATAAACTGCAGGTTGAAAAAATCACTTTAGGCAGTGAGATAAACAAACTTCAACAGGATAGAAATAAGATTGAAAGTAAATTACAGGAAGGTATGATGGCAGCACCACCTGAAGCGATGGGACCTCCTGAAATGATGGGACCTCCTGGAGCACCCGGTGGACAAGTACGGGTTCTTTCAAAAGAAGAAGTTGAGAAACTTCAATCACAGTTGAAAAATATAGATAAACAAATTGAAGGTAAAAAAGAAAGATTAACTGAAATAGATGAAAAATTAAAGAACCTACAGGAGAAAAGAAGAAGATACCAGATGCTACTTGCAAGAAAAGGTGGAAAGGTTAAAATTTCAGCGCCAACTTACGGACCCCAACCATCTCCTGAGATGATACCTCCAGGGATGGAACAGGAATTTATGCCAGGGTATGCCCCACAGGAGAAAACTACAGAAGAAGAAAATGAGATTATTTTTGCTATGAAGTTAATGATTGCTCTTGGAGAAATGGGGGATAAAGATGCACTCCCTGTTATAAAAAAAGCATGGAAAGAATTTGGCGTTTCAAATTACAGAATTTACTATGCTTTAACTCTTGCACAACTTGGAGATTATAGCAGGATAAGAATACTTCTTGCAAGATTAAAGCAGGATTATCCACAGACACAGGAGAAAGATACAGAAGTAAAATTGAGAGCGGATATAATAAAAGTTCTTGGGCAGTATTTGAAAACAAATCCAGATAAGGAGATAATAGGATTAATAAGTTATCTAAGTGAAGAAGCCCAATACCCAGAAATTAAAAAAGTTGCTTCAAATGTTCTTGCCACTCTACCAGAAAGAAGATAGAACTCCTGCAAATATGATAAAGCTTGGAAGTGAGATTTTAAAAAGTTATAGTATTGAAGAACCAGTTAAAAATGCTGAAATTCTTTTAAGTGAAGTTATTGGAAAAGAAATTCCTGAAATTTATTTAATAAAAAAAGAAATTCCATCTCAACTTGTAAAAAAATATATCAATTTTCTTAAAAAAAGAATAGAAAGAATCCCACTCCAGTATATTGTTGGGAAAGTAGATTTTTATAAATATAACTTTTTTGTTGAAAAAGAAGTTTTTATCCCGAGACCTGAAACAGAAATACTTGTTGGAAAAGCGATAGAGATTTATAAGCGATTTTTTGATTTATTACCAGTTGATATTCTTGACATAGGAACAGGATGTGGAAATATAGGGATTTCACTTGCCCTTGAAATTGAAAAAGCAAGAGTTTTTGCTACAGATGTTTCAGAGAAAGCACTTAAAGTAGCAGAGAAAAATGCCTGTAAATATAATATTGAAAATAAAATTAAATTTATAAAAAGTGATTTATTTCCAGATGTTGATTTAAAATTTGATATAATTGTAAGTAATCCTCCATATATTCCCGAAAAGGAAATTGAGAAATTACAGGAGGAAGTTAAGAAAGAACCATTTGTTGCTTTAAATGGTGGTAAAGATGGTCTTGATATTATAAAGAGAATAATAGATAATGCAATTGATTTTTTGAAAAAGGAAGGTTTTTTACTTCTGGAAATAGGGTATAATCAATTATCAGAGATAGAAAAAATTGTTGAAAAGAAAAACTTAAAAATTTACAATGTGGAGAAAGATTATAGTGGTATTGAAAGAGTAATTGTTTTAAAAGGGAGGAGAAAATGGACATATTATCAGGAAGAAAACATAAAATTGCTCAGATGATAGAAAGGTATCTGGTAAAAATTGAAGAGTGTATTGAAAGTTTTAGAAAGGCACTTTTAAAGTACTTTGAGAAGGGTATCTCCAGGGAATTTGACGAATTAATAGAAAAAACTCATATTGCAGAATCTCTTGCGGATGATATGAGAAGGGAGATAGAAATAAATCTCTATGAAAAATCAATGATACCTGAATCAAGAGGGGATATACTTGGTTTACTTGAAAATACAGATAGAGTTTTGAATAAAGCACAATCTGTGCTTTATCAAATTCAAACTCAGTTTCTTCAGATGCCCGAATTTTTAAAAGATGACTTTAAAAAACTTATGGATATAAACATAGAAGCATTTAAGGGAGTTGCAAAGGCAATGAGGAAACTTTTTGATGATTTAAAAGCAGTGAGAGATATTACCAATGAAATTGACAAGTGCGAAAGTTCATCAGATAGATTAGAAAGAGAGATAATAAAGAAAATTTTCCAGTCCAATATAGATATTGGAGAGAAAATTTTATTGAAAGAAGTTGTTATTGAAACAGGTAATATTTCTGACCTCTCTCAGACAGTGGGAGATAGATTAAATATAATTACTGCTAAAAGGTTAATTTAAAATGAATCCAGAGATTTTAGGTGGAGTTTTTCTCGGATGGTCACTGGGAGCAAATGATTCTGCTAATGTTTTTGGAACTGCTGTCTCTTCCTTTATGGTAAATTATAGGGTAGCAACGATTATAATTGCGATTTTTGTATTGATAGGAGCATTGCTGGAAGGAGCCCCAGGACTTGAAACATTAGGAAGCATAACTGAACAGTCCTTTAATACAGCATTTCTCATTTCAGTTTCTGCGGCTCTTACAGTTACAATAATGACAATTCTTAAAATTCCTGTTTCAACATCACAGGCAGTAGTTGGGGGGATTTTGGGTATAGGAATTTTGCAGAAACACATAGAATTTCATTACCTCTCCAAGGTTATAATATGCTGGATAGGAACACCAATCGGAGCAATATTCTTTTCAATAATTCTGTATCCATCTTTTGCTTTCTTTTTAAGAAAGTTAAATATGCATTTTTTAACTTATGACAGAATGATGAGATTTCTTCTTATTCTTGCCGGGATTTATGGAGCATATGCACTTGGAGCAAATAATGTTGCTAATGTAACAGGAGTTTTTTATGAAGCAGGGATGGTAAGCAAATTTGAAGCCCTCTTGATAGGTGGATTAAGTATAGGGTTTGGAGCACTTACTTATAGTAGAAATGTGATGATAACTGTTGGGAGAAAAATAATACCTATGGATGCTTTTTCCGCATTTATAAGTGTTTTGTCAGAAGCAATAACAGTTCATATGTATGCAATGATCGGTGTTCCTGTTTCAACATCGCAGGCGCTGGTAGGAGGAGTAGTAGGAATTGGAATTGTTAAAGGGATTAGAATGGTGAGTGGAAAAACTATTATAAAGATTGTTATTGGCTGGTTTCTTACTCCTGTTTTAGGAATGGTTCTTTCTCTCCTTCTTTTTCGTTTATTTTAATCACTCTCACGGGTTTTTTAATTATGATAAAATATTTAAAAAGGAGTTAAAATGGAGAAAATATATTTTTATTTACCTACAAGAATACATTTTGAAAAGGAAGGAATAGAAAAATACCTTCCTGAAATAAAAAATTATGGAAATAAAGTTTTGATTGTAAGTGGTAAAAACTTTATTTTTAAATCAGGACTTTTTGAAAGAATAAAAAACATATTAGAAAAAGAAAAAATTAAGTTTTCTCATTTCCCTGAAGTTAAGCCAGAACCCGATGTTGAAAATGTAGAAAAAGGGGTTGAGTTTTGCATAAAAGGAAACTTTGATTGTATCCTTGCTGTTGGTGGTGGAAGTGCTATGGATGTTGGAAAAGCAATTGCAGTTAGAAGTAAAAATCCTGGAAAAATTGAAGATTATTTTGGAGAAAAAGAATATAAAAACGAACCCTTACCAGTTGTTGCAATTCCAACAACATGTGGAACCGGGAGTGAAGTAACAAGATATTCAGTTATAGTTTATAGAAAAGAAAATACAAAAAAAACAATAGCAGGTGAAAAAATCATACCTAAAATTGCAATTTTAGATACTTCTGTTCTTGATACACTTCCTTCAAAACTTGTTGCAGCAACCGGGATGGATGCTTTTTCTCACAGTGCAGAGAGTTTTTTATCTATAAGAAAAGATAAATTTTCAGAAATTTTTTCAATTGAGAGTTTAAAACTTCTATGGGAAAATCTCCAGAAAGCAGTAAAAGGAGATAAGGAAAGTAAAGAAAAGGTCTTTTTTGCTTCCCTTCTTGCTGGATTTTCAATAAACAAAACAGGGACAATAATTGTTCATGGGATGGGATATTCTCTTACAGTAAAATATGGAATTCATCATGGAACTGCCAATGCTTTACTTTTACCTTATGTTTTTGAATATCTTTATAAAAATGGATATAAAGAAGAAATTGAGAAATTGAATAAAATATGGGGAAACATTGAGAACTTAAAGAATTTTGTTGAAAAATTAAGTTTACCTTTGAAGTTAAAAGATGTCGGGGTTAAAGAAGAAGATATGGAAGAATTGACAGGACTTTCTAAAATCGGATGTGAAAGAGCACTTAAAAATATGAAAATTAAGGAAGTTAATTTTAGGAAAATTCTAACTTCTGCTTTTTAATTAATATACCTTTTTTCTTTTGAAAACTCCATAAGATAAAATGAGAAAAACTGCAGAAATAAAAAGATGGAAATATGTATAAAATCCTCTATTCTCGGGATAATTAAGAGAGTCCACTTTACCTATTACTCCTGGAAGAATATCCAGAAAGAAAAATGTTATAATGCTCACTAAAAAGGAATAAGATGAGTTATAGGTGAGCACAGAGAAGAAAAGAGGAATTGAGAAAAGAGCAGGAATAAAGGAGAAAAGTAAGGGTAAATAAGATTTATCGGGAAGGAAATCAGCAGGGTTTTTATAAAAATAAGTAATATAACTTGAGCAGGCAAAACAACTTCTTCTGAATTCAATTATCAATCCAATTACAATAAGTGCTGAAGCAAAAAGAATTAAAATATAAAGAGCAGAAGTAAGAAGTTTTAAAAAAAATAACTTTTCCATACTTATTGGTTTAGAAAAGAAAAAGTCCATTTTGTCTTTTTCTTTTGAAATTATCCCGCTTCCTGTAAAAATTGTAAAAATTGAGATGGAGATATAAGCACCATAAAAGCCGAACGGGATAGTAAGTAATAAAGTTACAATTACTGCTGAGAGTAAAATAATCCTGTCCTCTTTAAAATCCTTTTTTAAAATATTCATTTGTTTTTCCCTGCAAGAAGCATAAATACCTGTTCAAGAGATAAATCAAAAATGTTGATTTTCTCAATTTCATAACTTCTTAACTTATTAATAAATGTATTGTTAAAATTTTTAACAAAAATGGTGAGTTTCTTCTTTTCTTTTTCAGTTTTCACAATTTCTGGCAAATCAACTTCAGATATATTACTTTTAAATTCCACTTCAATCTTTTTAAATTTCTTTTTTAATTCTTCAATCCTTTCTGACAAAAGTAATTTCCCTTTTTCTATAATCCCGGCAGTATCTCCAATTTCTTCAACTTCTCCAATTATATGAGTTGAGAAAAAAATAGTTTTTCTTTCTTCTTTAAGCAAAAATATAACTCCTTCAAGGAACTCTTTTCTTGAAACAGGGTCAAGCCCTCTAAAAGGGTCATCAAGTATAATTATTTCAGGTTTATGGCATAGAGCAAGAAGTAAAGCGACCTTTTTATATGCACCTCTGGAAAGATGTTTAAGTTTTTGTTCGTATTTCAATTCAAATATATCTATCAATTTTTTTTCAAGTTCTTCATCCCATTGTGGATAAAATGGTTTACAGAAATTTATAATTTCTTTTACACTCATCCAGTCATACATTTTCTGTTCTTCTGCAACATAACCTACCTTTTTTCTCAATTCAACAGGATTTTTTTCAGGGTCAAATCCAAGAATTTTTAAATTTCCAGATGTCCTTTTCAAAAGTCCCATCATCATTCTTATTGATGTGGTTTTTCCTGCTCCATTTCTACCAATGAATATATATACTGAAGAAAATGGAACTTTTAAATTTAAATTTTTTACCGCTTCTATCCTCTTTGAATATCTTTTTGTCAAATTTTCAGTTTCAATTGCATATTCCATTTCCCCTCCTACCTTAAAATTTTAAAAGATATATCATCTTTATTTCCTTTATGTTTTCTCTCCCCTTTATCATCTTTTCCATCTGGTCCAACACTGTAAATAATGAAACCATTTTTCTTTTTTCTATAAATGTAATTTTTCCCTGAAAATGGGTCTAATGGTAAAAAAGGTAAAATATCAGGGATTAAAGATTGTAATTTTTCAGGGTATTTTCCATATTTATTTTTATAAATCCTTAAAGCAAGAGAAATTTTTGCGCAATCAAGGTAAACATCATAAACTGCTTTTGTTCTATTCAACGATAGAACACTTAAAGAGGAAAAAAAGGGATTAAGTGGGTGCTTCAAAAAGTCAAAAGTTTCATATTTTTCTTCCCACTTTTCTTTTTTAACTATGTAATATGGTTTTTCTACTGTTTTTATTATATTTATCAAATTTTTTGTAAAAAAAGAAAAATCATAAGTGCCAATAATTTTCCAGTAATAAAATAAATAAATTTTGAAAGGAATTGCCTGAACAGGATTTATTTTTATTATTTCTTCCTGGGATGGAGTATACATAAAGAAAAATTCAGGATTTTTATACATTTGAGAAAACTCTAAAAACTCGCCTTCAATTGCTTTTTTCATTGAGGTATTTTTCTGTTCAATCAGAGAAATCAAACTTTTACATTCTTCATCTGGAATATAAAAATCTGAATTTAAAAAGTTCTCTATTCTTTTGATAGTAATACAATCAATGGCATTTTTTACCAGATATGAAATAAGAATTGGCTCTTCTTCCAGACAATCTCCAAGTTTTATCGCATATTTCAATGTATTAAATGCTTTCTTATGTTTTTTATGAGAAATGTAAATATAAGTTCTGGCACATAGAATTCTTGCTAATTTTCGCATAGAGGCAAGGTGCTCAAGTTGAGTGAATAACGGTTTTTTATAATCTATATCAAATCTACATCTTTTCGTTTCTATCCCTTTTTCAACAAGAGAAAAAAATTCTTTAAATTCATCAGTTTCAAATATTTCTCCCCATTTTCTTATATGTTTTTCAGTAATTTTTTCAAGCGGAGTATGCCCTCCAAATGGTATATATTTCCATTCTTTTTTATATTTCTTTTCAAGTTTGGATACCATCTTGAATGCTTTTTTAAGATAAGTTGCTCCATTTTCCTCTTCAGAAACTGGTGGTGGAATAATCTCTTCAATAGTTGTTGGTATTTTATTTATTCTTGTAAGTTTCATACTTTTTTTAAATTCTCTGTTTACATAGAAAAGTGAGATACTATAAGTTCCATATGAGATTAGAAGAATAATTGCAGAGATTTTAAGAGATAATTTAATTTTGTTTTCTCTTTCGAAAACTCCTTTCTTCCATATAAAAAGTCCATATGAAAGTGGAAATAGAATATTAATAATGAAAAGTAAAAAAATAAGAGTTTTAAGAGAAGAACTTATTAGTATAAAAAAAGGAAAAAGAGGAAGATTGAAAGAAAACATAAAAATCAAAATTAATAGGGGAGAAAGAAGTAAAGATAAGAAAAATTTTCTGAATAATAGAGAGGAAATAAAAGCAGGCATAAAAAAGAGATTAAAAAATAATACTATTATAAAGATATTAATCAGGTTTTTGCTCTCTATGAAAGTGTAATTGAGAAGTAAATCTTTCATTAAAAGAGAAAAAATTAAAGTAAGAAAAAGAGATAAAGAAAAACCGATGAAAAATTTGCTCCAGAAAACAGAAGATGGTTTAACAGGAGAACTTAAAATAAATTCTTCTATTTCCTTATTTTCACCAGAGAATGAAATTGTTCCAAATGCTAAAGGAATAAATATAAAAATTAAGAATGTCATAAGATTTACATAAACTTCAATATCAAAATTTGATGCGTTTTTAAAGAAAAAAGGGATTATTCTGATAAGTAAGATTAAAACCAGAAAACCAAAACAAAAAATTTTCTTCTCCTTTAACTCTTTTAAAAGAAGCATTTTCTCCTCTCTTTTAAATATGATAACATTTTTTAAAAAAAAGGAGAATATGATGGAAAAGGTAAATTTAATGGAAATGACATTGAAAGAAGTGAATGATAAAGAGAAAATTGAGGTAGCGGTATTACCGTGGGGTTCCTGTGAGCCACATAATTTACATCTTCCTTATGGAACAGATACTCTTGCTGCAGAAAAAGTTGCTGAGATAGGTGCAAAAAAAGCAACAGAAAAAGGAGCAAAAGTTATCGTTCTGCCAGCAATTCCAATTGGCGTTAATTCAAACGCATTCGGTTTTCCATTGACTTTGCATCTTTCTCCAACAACTCAACTTTCAATTCTTAAAGATGTTGTCTGGGCACTTGAAAACCATAAAATTTATAAACTTTTAATCCTTAATGCTCACGGTGGAAATAATTTCAAACCATTGGTGAGAGAACTTTATGGGAAAACAAAAGTATGGATTTTTCTTCTTGATTGGTGGGATCTCAGAAGCGATATAATTGAAAAAGTGTGTGAAGATAAAGGTGGAGAACATGCGAATGAAGCAGAAACATCATGGATGATGTATCTATGTCCTGAACTTGTTCATCTTGAATGGGCAGATGATGGAGAAGTGAATAAATCGCAACTTGCATCACTTGAAAAAAAGCAGATATGGATAGCAAGACCATGGCATCTTCTTACAAAAAATTCTGGATATGGAAATCCCAAAAAAGCAACTCCAGAAAAAGGGGAAAAAATTGTGGAAGGAGCAACTGATAGTATAGCAGAAATTATTTTAGAACTTTCAAAAACAAAAATAGATGATAGATTTCCATATTGAAAGGAGGGAAGAGTGAAATATGAAATAATTGGAAATAACTTACAATTTGTAAAAATTTATCTTTCAGAGGGAGAAGAAGTTTATGCAGAAGCAGGGAAAATGATGTTTAAAAGTCCAAATATGGATATGGAAAGTAAACTTGTGGGAGGGAGTAAAGATAGTAAACTGAAAGGAGTGTTTTCAAGAGTAATAACTGGAGAAAGTATTTTCACAACTCATTTTAAACCACTAAAAGGTGATGGATATGTTGCATTTGCAGGAGATTTCCCGGGGAAAATTGAAGCAATTGAACTTTCAGAAGGAGAGAATTTTCTTGTCCAGAGGGATGGTTTTGTTTGTGCTGAAAAGTCAGTTTCCTTTTCAATAGATTTTCAGAAGAAAGTTGGTGTGGCTTTTTTCGGTGGAGAAGGGTTCATTCTTGAGAAATTTATAGGTCCCGGGACTGTTTTTATTCATGCTGGTGGAGATTTTTATAAAGTTGAGTTAAAAGAAGGAGAAAGAATACAGGTTGATACTGGTTGTATTGTAGGATTTGAAAAAACAGTTGATTATAATATTGAATTTGTAAAGGATATAAAAACAGCCCTTTTTGGAGGGGAGGGAATTTTTCTTGCTACTCTTACAGGACCGGGGAAAATAATTTTGCAGAGTTTAACACTTGCACGATTAAGAAGAGAAATTGGTGGAAGAGTAATAAGAAAAGGTGGAGAGAAGTTTGGTCTTGGTGGAATGATAGGGGATTTTCTTGGTGGAAGTGATGATTGAATTCTAACCGCGTGCGTTTAACCGCCGCGGTTAAACAGGGAGAACGAATGGAAGTTTATCATTTTAGAAACATTGAGAAGCAAAAACAGGGGCTTGTTGTGGGAATAGGAAAATTTGACGGAGTTCATCTCGGGCACAAAAAGTTGATTGAAAAAATTGTCTCTGTTTCAAAAAAAGAGAGTAAAGTTGCTTCTGTTTTCACATTCAGAAATTTTCCTGTTGAATTTTTTATCACTCAATGGGAGGAAAAAATTTCTATTCTTGAAAAATATGGAATAGAAATTTGTATATGGAGTGATTTTTCAGATATTAGAAATTTAAAAGCAAATGAGTTTATTGAATATTTGATTAAGAAAGGAGTGGAAGGTTTTGTTGTTGGTTTTAATTTCAGGTTTGGTAAGAATAGAGAAGGAGATGTTGAAACACTTAAAAAATTATCAGAAAAATATGGTTTTTCTGTTGATGTTGTTGAACCGGTTAAAATTGATGGAGAAATTGTGAATGCAAGTAAAATAAGACAGTTTATTAAAAAAGGAGAAATTGAAAAAGGTAATAAATTCTTAGGAAGGTATTTCTCTTTTAAAGGGAAAGTTGTAAAAGGAAGTTTGAGAGGAAAAATAATAGGATTTCCTACAGCAAACATTTTACCTGACTATAAAGTTGAAGCAGGGGAGGGTGTTTATGCTGGTTATGTTTTTTATAAAGGTAAATTTTATAAAGCGGCTATAAATATAGGTGCACCTGTTACTTTTGGAGAAAAAGAAAA
>CAZRDZ010000013.1:3712-13543 GCA_964599135.1 uncultured bacterium | reverse complement strand
GGCTTAACTCTTCTATTTAAATCTTTCATCTTGTCTCTATTATACCTCTATAAAAAATTTTTGTCAAGTTGCTGTTCAAGTTCTAAAATTCCGACATAAGAAGTTTTTTAATAGCAACTTTATTTTTCTTTTCTATCTTCAAGTTTTCTTTTTTTATTGCACAACTTCATTATATACCCAGGGAATTTGTCAATTTCTTCACTGACTTTAAAACAATATTTTTATAAAAGAGTTAAAAACATCCCTTTAATCAATCCAGTGATTGACTAAAAGAGTAAAGATGGTAAAATAAAAGAAATTATTATTCTGACAGAAAGGTAAAAAAATGGAAAAATTTATAATTGAGGGGGGAGAAAAATTAGAAGGAGAAATTGAAATATCTGGTTCAAAAAATTCAGCACTTCCAGTTATTGCAGCAACAATTCTGGGAAAAGGAAAATCAGTAATACGAAATGTTCCTGATGTTAAAGATGTTCATACTCTTTTAAATATCCTTAAATATATAGGAGCAAAAGTAAAATGGCAAAATAATACTGTAGAAGTTGAACCTGATGGAATTGATAAATATACTGCTCCTTATGAATTTGTAAGCACTATGCGTGGTTCAATCTGTCTTCTTGGTCCACTTTTAGCAAGATTTGGCAAAGCAAGATTCTCTATGCCAGGAGGATGTGTTATTGGACCAAGACCAATTGACCTTCATTTAAAAGGACTTAGAAAACTTGGAGCAGAAATAATTAATGAAGAGGGATACATCGTTGGAAAAGCAAAGAAATTGAAAGGAAATAAGATTTTTCTTGCAGGAACTTTTGGTTCAAGCGTTCTTGCAACAGCAAATGTTCTTATGGCTTCTACTCTTGCAAAAGGAGAAACCATTATTGAATTTTCTGCCTGTGAACCAGAAATTGTTGACCTTGCAAGATTTTTAAAAAAGATGGGAGCAAAAATTTATGGAGAAGGTTCCCATATTATAAAAGTGGAAGGAGTTAAAAATCTTAAAGGAGTTGAATATACAATAATTCCTGATAGAATTGAAGCAGGGACATATTTACTCCTTGGGTATCTGACAAAAAGTAAATTAGTTATTAGAAATGCTATTAGTTCTCACCTTTTCGCTCTTATTGATAAACTTGAAGAATCAGGAATAAATATTGAGATAAAAGGAGGGACAATAATTACAAAGCCAGAAAAAAAGTGGAAAGCAGTTGATATAGTTACTCTTCCATATCCTGGGTTTCCAACAGACCTTCAGGCACAAATGATGAGTTTCCTTTCCCTTGCGGATGGAATGAGTGTTATAACAGAAAAGGTCTTCCCTGAAAGATTTATACATGTTGGAGAATTGAATCGTATGGGAGCAAATATATCTCTTGATGGGTCAAAAGCAATTGTAAAAGGAGTTGATAAACTTTACGGAACAAAAGTTATGGCATCTGACCTCAGAGCAAGTGCTGCATTGGTTCTTGCTGGCCTTGTTGCTGAAGGTAGAACTGAAATTTCAAGGATTTACCATCTTGATAGGGGTTATGAAAAATTTGAAAAAAAGTTAAAGTTAATAGGAGCGAAAATAAAAAGGGTTAAAGAATGAAAAAAACAAAAATTATTATCTGTGGTGCAAGAGGAAGAATGGGCTCCTTAATTTTTAAACTTGCCAGAGAAAAGAAAAATTTTGAAATTTGTGGCATTGTTGAAAACAAAGAGCATCCTGAAATCGGGAAAGAAATAAACGGTTTTACTCTTTCAGATAATCTTTCTAAAATTGCAAAAGTAAAAGAGGTTGTTATTGATTTTACAGTTCCTTCTGCAACTATGGAGTTTTTAAAAATATGTAAGAAAAAAGGAAATCCAATTGTAATAGGAACAACTGGATTTTCAGAAAGGCAGTTAAATCAGATTAAAAAGGCAGGAGAAAAAATACCTGTGTTTCTTTCACCAAATATGAGTATTGGAGTTAATCTTTTCTTTAAAATAATTGAATATGCATCAGGTCTTTTAAAAAACTATGAAACAGAAATTACAGAAATTCACCATCACTTTAAAAAAGATGCACCAAGTGGAACTGCAAGAAAAATTGCTTCAATTATATGTAAAAAAACAGGGAGAAATTTTGATAAAGTGATGAAATATGGAAGAAAAGGATTAACAGGAGAAAGAAGTTCTGAAGAAATAGGAGTTCATTCATTAAGAATTGGAGACATTACAGGAGAACATTATGTTTACTGGGGAGGGAAAGGAGAAATTATTGAAATTTCTCACAGGTGTTATAATAGAGAAATTTTTGCAGAAGGTGCTCTTATTGCGGCTGAATTTTTAAGTGGAAAAAGAAAAAAATTTTATACAATGGATGAATTACTCAAGGAGGTTTTATGTTTGAAATGAGCGATAGGATGAAAAAAATACCACCTTATCTTTTTGTTGAAATTGATAAGAAAAAAAAGAAACTGATTGAAGAAGGTGAGGATGTGATTGATTTTGGAGTTGGTGACCCTGATATACCAACGCCTGAAAATATCGTTGAAGCAATGAGAGAATATGTTAAAAGACCTGCTTTTCACAGGTATCCCCTTGGAAGAGGAAATATTGAATTCAGAAAGGCAATTGCATCTTTTTATGAAGAAAATTATGGTGTAAAACTTGACCCTGAAAATGAAATATGTGTTCTTATTGGTTCAAAAGAAGGGATCGCTCATTTTCCTCTTTGTTTTATAAATCCAGGTGATTATTCACTTGTTCCTGAGCCTGCTTATCCTGTCTATAAAATTGGGACAATTTTAGCAGGAGGAGAGGTCTATTTTCTCCCTCTTACAGAAGAAAATAATTTCTTACCTGACTTATCAAAAATACCACAGAATATGCTTGAGAAATCAAAAATCCTCTATCTGAATTACCCGAATAATCCAACTTCTTCCTGTGCAACTGAGGATTTTTTAAAAGAAGCAATAAATTTTTGTAAAAAGAACAATATTATTTTAGTTTACGATGCTGCCTATAGTGAAATTTATTATGATAAAAAACCAGTTAGTTTTCTTTCTATCCCTGGAGCAAAAGATATTGGAATAGAATTCAATTCCTTATCAAAAACATTTAATATGACTGGATGGAGAGTTGGCTGGGCATGTGGTAATAGGGAACTTGTTTCACTTCTTTCAAAAGTAAAAGAAAATATTGATTCAGGTGTCTTTGAAGCAATTCAGTTTGCAGGAATTGAGGCGCTTACAAACAGTAAAGAGAGTATTTTAAAAATGAGAGAAATATATGGAAGAAGAATGAACTTATTTGTCAATGGATTAAAAAATATTGGTTTTGATGTTAGATTTCCAGATGGAACTTTTTATCTCTGGCTGAAAGTTAAAAGAAATTCTATTGAATTTGTTGACTATCTTCTTGAAAAAGGTAAAATAATAGCAACTCCTGGAATTGGTTTTGGTCCAAGCGGAGAAAATTTTGTGAGATTTTCCCTCACAATCTCTGAAGAAAAAATAAGAAAAGCACTTGAAAGGATAAAAGGAATATGGGAAAAGTAGCAATTGTGGTAGGAAGTAAAAATGACCTTGAATTGATTGAAGATGCGAAAGAAATGCTTGACAATTTTGGGGTTGAATTTGATGTTTTTGTTCTCTCCGCTCACAGAACTCTTGATGAGACAATTTCTTTTGCAGAAAGAGCAGAAAAAGATGGTTATGAAGTAATAATTGCTGCTGCTGGAATGGCTGCACATCTTCCAGGAGTAATTGCTGCAAAAACAATACTTCCTGTTATAGGAGTTCCTCTCCCAACAAGTGAAATAAAAGGAGCCGATGCACTCCTTTCAATAGTTCAGATGCCAACTGGAGTTCCTGTAGCAACAATGGCAATAGGTAAAGCAGGAGTTAAAAATGCTGCTCTCCTTTCTGTTGAAATACTTGCCAGAAAGGATAAAAATTTAAGAGAAAAATTGATTGATTACAGAAAAAAACTTAAATAAAAAAGGAGGAGTTATGAATAATTTTGCAAAATATAAGGATGGATTAGAAGTCAGTGAGAGTGTCTTTAAAACACTTGCTAAATTTTCTCCTGATGGAGTTATGGATGTTTTTGCTTCTGACCAGCATGGTTCTTATATAAAACTTACAAATGCTTTTTATAAGCATATAGGAGTAGAAAAAGAAGCAACAGATGATGATGTAAGAAATGTTTGTAGAAGATTTGCCAGACATCTTAAAGGAGAAGTTACTGCTGCTTTATTTAACCATCTTGCATATTTGAGTGAGGGATTTAAGGACTTGCTTGGTGAAGATATCCTTCTTATAGGTCGTCTTGAGCACACAAAAGCAACTGAAGTTGATGGAGGAAAGGGAAAACTTGCACACCTTGCAGTTGAACCAGAAGAAGTAGCAGATAAAGTTGATGGTTTTAAAACACTTGTTTATTTAAATCCTGACCATAAAGAAAGCTGGGAGAAAAATAAAGAATGGCTTATTGATGTTTTTGAAAAATGTAAAAAACTCGGAAAGCCACTATATAATGAAACTCTTTATCTTCAGCAGCCAGGAGAAAGTAATGTTGAAAAAGCAAAGAAACTTCCAGATGTTTTAATAAAAATGGCAGAAGATTTCAGTCCTTATGGAAATTTTTATAAAACACAGGTTCCAGTTCTCTGGGTTGAAGAAGATGGGAAAATTGTAAAGATATGTTCACCACAAACAGTTAGAGAAACAGCAATTGAAATAGAAAAAATATCTCCGAGACCCCTTCTTCTTTTAAGTGCTGCTGTTGATTTTGAGCAATATTCAGTCCAGTATGGTTCTGTCTGTGATCTTGTATCAGGTCCTATGTGTGGAAGAGCATATTTTAAAGAAGCATTTACAATGGAAGAAACAAAGGACTGGGATTCACTTGAAAATTCCTTTGTAAAAATAGCAATTCCAAGAATAAGACAGATAAGAACTCTTGCAAAAGTTATGGCAAAATCATGGTGGTATAAATTTGACTGGATGAGCGATGAAGCAAAAGCACTTATAAAAGAAAGCAGAGAAATCAAACCAGGGGTAAAGGGCGATTTCGGATACTGAAAATGAAAAAAATTGCAGTTCTTACAACCGGTGGAGATGCCCCGGGGATGAATCCTGCTATAAGAGCAGTTGTAAGAACTGCTCTTTACGAAAATATTGAGGTTTATGGTATAAGAAGGGGATTTAAGGGATTATATGAAGATGATTTTATTCCTTTAACTTCAAGAGATGTAGGAAATATAATAAACAGAGGCGGAACAATACTGAAGACAGCAAGATTTCCTGAATTTAAAAAATATGAAGTAAGGCAGAAATGTGTTGAGATATTAAAAAAAAGAGAAATTGAAGGGATTGTTTCAATAGGAGGAGATGGGTCAGCAAAGGGAACATATTTGCTTTACAATGAATTTTCTTTACCTTCTGTTTTAATTCCTGCTTCAATAGATAATGACCTTTATGGAACTGATTATACAGTTGGATTTGATACAGCAGTAAATACTGCTGTTGAGGCAATTGATAAAATAAGAGATACTGCCACCAGTCATGAAAGAACATTTATAGTTGAAGTAATGGGAAGAGAAAAAGGAAATCTTGCAGTAGAAATTGCTGCTGCCTGTGGAGCAGAAAATGTAATAATACCTGAAATTGAATTTGATATTGATAATCTCGTCTCTTCTATTAAATCACAGCAGAAAAAAGGGAAAAGGAGTTGTCTTATAATACTTGCAGAGGGAGCAGGGAAAGCAGAAGAAGTTGCTAAATTACTTCAAAAAAAACTTCCTGATAGACAGGTAAGGTATTCAGTTCTTGGGTATATTCAGAGAGGGGGAAATCCAACTTATTTAACAAGGGTACTTGCAACAGTTTTTGGATATTATGCAGTAAAATTTTTACTTGAAGGAATTTATGGGTATATGGTTGCAATAGTTGGAAGTAAAATTGAAAAAGTCCCTCTTGAAAAAGTTATTTCTAACAGAAAACTTCCAGATATGGAAAAACTTGAAATAATAAAATATATGTCAATCTGAATCCCTGAGTTAAAATGGAGGAAAAAATGAGAAGCGATAAGATTAAAAAAGGAATAGAGAGAGCACCTCATAGAAGTTTATTAAAAGCAGATGGTTTTACTGATGAAGAGATTAAAAGACCTATCATTGGAGTAGCAAATTCTGCAAATGAAATTATCCCGGGACATATTCATCTTGATAAAATAACAGAAGCAGTTAAATCAGGTATAAGAATGGCAGGAGCAACTCCTGTTGAATTTGGTGTTATAGGTGTTTGTGATGGGATTGCAATGGGACATATTGGTATGAAATATAGTTTGGTTTCAAGAGAAACCATTGCTGATAGTGTTGAAATAATGGCGCAGGCACACCAGTTTGATGGAATAGTTCTCGTTGCAAGTTGTGATAAAATTGTTCCTGGTATGCTTATGGCTCTTTTACGACTTAATATTCCTGGACTTCTTATAAGTGGTGGTCCAATGCTATGCGGTTATCTTCCATCAGGAGAATCAATAGACCTTATTTCTGTTTTTGAGGGAGTTGGAGAAATATCAAAAGGGAAAATAGATAAGGAACAATTTAAAATTTTAGAAGATGAGGCATGCCCGGGAGCAGGAAGTTGTTCAGGAATGTTTACAGCAAATTCAATGAACTGTTTATCAGAAGCACTTGGACTTTCTTTACCTGGAAATGGAACAATTCCTGCAATAAGTGCAAAAAGAGTTCGCCTTGCAAAATATTCTGGAATGAAAGTTGTTGAACTTGTAAAAAAGGGAATTAAACCGTCTGATATTGTCTCAATTGAAAGTTTTAAAAATGCAATAGCAGTTGATATGGCAATAGGGGCTTCAACAAATACTGTTTTACATTTACCTGCAATAGCAAATGAGATAGGAATAAAACTTGAACTTGATTTATTTGATAAAATTAGCAGGAAAACACCAAATATATGTAAACTTTCTCCTGCTTCAACACAGCATATACAGGACCTTGATATGGCAGGTGGAATCCCTGCTGTTATGAAAGAACTGTCAAAAAAAGGAATTATTGAAAAAAAGTGTCCAACTGTATCAGGAAAAACTATTGGGGATATTATAAAGAAAGCAAATGTATGGAATAGAAATGTTATAAAAGATATTAAAAAACCTTATTTAAAAGAAGGCGGAATTGCCATTTTAAAAGGAACACTCGCACCTGATGGAGCAGTTGTAAAACAATCAGCAGTGAAAGAAAAATCATTGAAATTTAAGGGAAAAGCAATTGTTTTTGATTCAGAAGAAGAAGCGATGAAGAATGTAATGGATGGTAAAATAAAAGAAGGAGTTGTAATTATAAGATATGAAGGACCAAAAGGTGGTCCAGGAATGAGAGAAATGTTATCAATCACTTCAGCAATTGCTGGAAAAGGACTTGATGAAAAAGTTGCTTTAATTACAGATGGTAGGTTTTCTGGAGGAACAAGAGGTCCCTGTATTGGACATGTCAGTCCTGAAGCAGAGGAAGATGGTCCAATTGGATATGTAGAAAATGGAGATATTATTGAAATTGACATACCAAAAAGAAAACTTGATGTTAAGGTGAAACCTGAAGAATTGAAAAGAAGAAAAAGAAAAAGAAAGGTAAAGAAATTTAAAGGAATTCTTGGTAAGTATGCAAGTCAGGTAAAGTCAGCAAATACTGGAGCAATACTGGAAACTGACTGAAATGGAAAAAGAAATTGCTAAAAAAGGAAATATAAGTGAAGGTGTTAAATTTGTTGCTGAAAAAGAGGGGATAAGTCCTGAAATTATATCAAAAAATGTAGCTGAAGGGACTGTTGTAATCCTTAAACATAAAGACACTTACTTAGGAATTGGAAAGGACCTGAGAACAAAAATAAATACAAACATTGGAACCTCTCCTGACATAGTTGATATAAATCTTGAAATAAAAAAACTAAAAGAAGCAATAAAATATGGAACAGATACATTAATGGATTTAAGCACAGGTGGAGACCTTGATAAAATAAGAAAAAAAATCATAGAAGAAAGTTCTGTTCCTGTTGGAACAGTTCCTGTATATCAGGCAGCGATTGAAACAGTTGAGGAAAAAGGTGGAATTGTTAAGATGGATGAGGACAAAATTTTTGAAGTTATAGAAAAACATGCAAAAGATGGAGTAAGTTTTATGACTGTCCACTGCGGGATAACATTGAATACTCTTGAAAGGTTTAGAAAAAATCCAAGAAAGACACTTGTTGTAAGCAGAGGAGGGGCTTTTCTTATTTCCTGGATGATAACCAATGAGAAGGAAAATCCTCTTTATAAAAACTTTGACCGTCTTGTTGAAATAGCAAAAAAATATGATGTTACTTTAAGTTTAGGAGATGCTATGAGACCAGGTGGAATAATTGACTCTACTGATATTCCCCAGATAGATGAACTTTTAAATCTTGGGGAATTAACAAAATATGCATGGGAAAATAATGTTCAGGTAATAATTGAAGGTCCAGGGCATATTCCAATTGATGAAATAGAGGCAAATGTAAAACTTGAAAAGAAAATATGTAAAGGGGCTCCATTCTATGTTCTTGGTCCAGTTGTAACTGATATTGCTCCAGGATATGACCATATAACAGGTGCAATAGGTGCTTCAATTGCTGGCTGGTGTGGAGCTGACTTTTTATGTTATTTAACTCCTGCTGAACATATTTCTCTACCTGGACTTGAAGATGTAATTGAAGGAGTTATTGCAACAAAGATTGCTGCTCATGTTGCAGACATTGGGAAAGGAATAAAAGGAGCAAAGGAAACTGATTACAAAATGGATATATACAGAACTCATAGAAAATGGGATAAAGAAAAAGAGATTTCTCTTTTCCCTGATAAATTTGAACAAATGCATAAAAAATATGAAAAAACAGACAGAGATGTTTGCACAATGTGTGGTAAATACTGTGCAATAAAATTAGTTGAGAAATATCTTGGTTCAAAAGTGATTTTTTAAATTTAAAAATGAGAAGAATAAGAAAATACGGCGAGAATGTTTTAAGAAAAGAAAGTAGAGAAGTAAAAAATATAGATGATAAATTGATAAAGTTGATTGAAAGTATGAAAAAAACAATGATTTATTATAAAGGAGTTGGACTTGCTGCTCCTCAAATAGGAATTTTAAAAAGAGTTTTTGTTGCTTTAAATCCAGAAACAGAAAAAATAATAACTCTCATAAATCCAGAAATTGTTGATAGAAATGGAGAAGAAATTGATATGGAAGGATGTTTAAGTTTTCCTGAAATTTATTTCTCAATTAAAAGACCCGGAAAAATAACCGTAAAAGGAATAAATGAAAAAGGGGAAGAAATAATTGTTGAAGGAAAAAATCTTTTAGCAAGATGTTTTTCCCACGAAATAGACCATCTAAATGGAATTTTAATTATTGACTATGCTACAGAAGAAGAAAAAAAATACTGGGAAGAGAGATTAAAAAAATTAACTTCTGAAAAATGATACCTGATTATTTAATTTCCTTTAATTCAGAAAAATTACATAGTGAAGAAACTGATTTCCTGATAATTGGTTCTGGTGTGGCTGGATTGAGAGCGGCTTTTGAATTAAAAAAGTTCAAAACAATTATTGCTCTAAAAAATGGTATTGAAGAAACATCTTCCTATAATGCACAGGGAGGAATAGCAGTTGCCTTAAGTTCAGAAGATGAAAAGGAAGAACATATAAAAGACACTCTTAAAACTGGCTGTGGAATTTCAGACAAAAGAGCAGTTGAAATACTTGTAAAAGAAGGGAAAGAAAGAGTAAAAGAATTGATAAAAATGAATTTTGAATTTGATAAAGAAAATG
>CAZRDZ010000013.1:0-3612 GCA_964599135.1 uncultured bacterium | reverse complement strand
AAAGAAAGAGTAAAAGAATTGATAAAAATGAATTTTGAATTTGATAAAGAAAATGGGAAATTCCATTTTACTCTTGAAGGAGGACATTCCAGACCAAGAATTTTACATTCACGAGGTGATTTTACAGGAAAAAGTTTAACTACCTTTCTTTATAAAAAAATTTCATCTTACCCGAACATAAAAATTTTACATTCTTTATTTTTAATTGACCTTCTTGTGAAAGAAAACAGAGTTTACGGGGGAATTTTTTTAGATACTGAAAAGAAAAAAATATTTATTATAAAATCAAAAGGTGTAATTTTAGCAACAGGAGGAGCAGGAAATGTCTACCAGGAAACTACAAATCCAGCCAGTATTACTGGTGATGGGATAGCAATTGCTTATAGAGCAGGGGCTGTTCTTTCAGATATGGAATTTGTCCAGTTTCATCCAACAACTTTTTATATGGCAGGTGCTCCAAGATTCTTAATTTCTGAAAGTGTAAGAGGAGAAGGAGGAATATTAAGAAATTCAAAAGGTGAAAGATTTATGTTCAAATACCATAAAGATGGAGAACTTGCTCCGAGAGACATAGTTGCAAGAGCGATAATTGATGAAATGAAAAAAACATCTTCAAACTGTGTTTATCTTGACTTAACCCATCTTAAAAAAACATATATCAAAAAAAGATTTCCACATATTTCAAAATTCTGTATTGCTTATGGTATAGATATCAAAAATGACTTCATTCCAGTAAGACCTTCTGCTCATTATTTTATTGGAGGAATTAAGACAGACCTATGGGGACAGACAAACATAAAAAATCTTTTTGCCTGTGGAGAAACTGCTTCTACAGGAGTTCATGGAGCAAATCGTCTTGCAAGTAATTCTCTTCTTGAAGGACTTGTTTTTGGAGCAAGATGCGGGAAAAAAATAATAGAAGTTTGCAATGGCAGGAAAAACAAAAATATAAAATTTAAATATAAATTCCCTCAAAAAGCAGACATACTTATTGATAAATATGATTTAAAAAGGTCTATTAGAAGTTTAATGTGGAGAAATGTTGGTATAGAAAGAGAAGAGAAACAACTTAAATATGCGTATGAAAAATTGAAAAACTGGGAAAAATATGCTTTTCTGAAAGAGTTTTATGATAAAGATGGATTTGAAGCATTAAATATGCTAATAGTTGCTAAATTGATAACATATTCTGCTCTTAAAAGAAGAGAGAGCAGAGGAACACATTACCGACTTGATTATCCATTTTCTGATGATAAAAACTGGAAAAAACACCTTTTTCATACCAGGTCCTCTGGAAAATTTAAAGGGGTTAAAAATTGATAAAAGATAGAGTGAAAGAGAAAAAGCAAAAACCAGAAGAAAGAAGGAAAAATTTTAATGAAGTTTCTTTTGGATATACAAAAGAAGAAGCGATTGAAGAAGCGAAAAGGTGTTTACAATGTAAAAAAGCGCCCTGTATAAGCGGATGTCCTGTTGGAATTAACATACCTGCTTTTATTAAAGAACTACAAAAAGGAGATATTCAGAAAGCACTTGAAATAATTTATGATAAAAACTTCTTACCTGCTATATGCGGAAGGGTTTGTCCTCAAGAAACACAATGTGAACTTGTTTGTACACTTAACAAAATTGGAAAGCCAATTGCAATCGGGAAACTTGAAAGGTTTACTGCTGACTATGGAAAACAGATATATAAATGTAATTTTAAGAAGAGAAAGGAAATAAAAGGGAAAAAAGTAGCAATTATTGGTTCTGGTCCTGCCGGATTAACCTGTGCTTCCGAACTTGCAAAATGTGGAGTGAAAGTTACTATATTTGAAGCGTTACACTTACCAGGGGGAGTTTTAACTTATGGAATCCCTGAATTCCGTCTTCCAAAATCAATTGTTTTTAAAGAAATTAACTTCCTTAAAAAAATAGGAGTTGAGATAAAAACTGATATAATTATCGGGAAAACACTTACAATTGAAGACCTCCTTAAAGAAGGGTATGAAGCAATATTTGTTGGGACAGGAGCAGGGCTTCCTTCCTTTATGGGTATTCCTGGAGAAAATTTATTAAGGGTTTATTCTGCAAATGAGTTCCTTACAAGGGTTAATTTAATGAAAGGATATAATTTCCCTGAATATGATACTCCTGTGATGGTGGGTAAAAAAGTTGCTGTGATTGGTGGTGGAAATGTAGCAATGGATTCAGCAAGAAGTTCATTAAGATTGGGAGCAGATGAAGTAGTTGTTCTTTATAGAAGAACTGAGAAGGAGATGCCAGCAAGAAGAGAAGAATATGAAAATGCAATTGAAGAGGGGATAAAGTTCATTTTTCTGGTTCAACCAATTGAAATAATCGGAGATGAAGGCGGATATGTAAAGGGAATAAAAGTAATACATAATAAACTGGGAGAACCAGATGAAAGTGGAAGAAGAAGACCTGTTCCAATTCCCGGAAGTGAGGAAATTTTACCATTTGATACAGTTATTGTTGCAATAGGTCAGAAACCAAGTCCCCTTATACCACAAACTTATAAAAAATTAAAAACAGGGAGAAAAGGAAATATTGAAGTTAATCCAGAAACCTGTGAGACAAATGTTCCCGGGATTTTTGCAGGTGGAGATATAGCAACAGGAGCAGCAACAGTTATAAGTGCAATGGGGATGGGAAAAAAAGCAGCAAAAAGTATAATTGAATATCTTTCTACAAAAAACTCTTATAAAAAATGAAAGTCCTTATAACAGGGAGTGAAGGTAATATCGGAAGTGATGGATTTATAAACTATTTTAAAAAAATTTTCAATGGAACAATCTATCTTACAGATATAAAAGGAAAAAGGAAAAATAATTTTTTCAAAGTTGATTTAACAGATGAAAAGCAATTAAAAAAACTACCAAAAAATATTGATATTATAGTTCATATGGCATCCATAGGGCTTCCGACAAAAATTCAGAATATATATAGAGTAAACTTTTTTTCCACTCTTAATTTACTCCATTATTATAAAAACACGAATTTAAAAAATTTTATTTTTTTTAGTTCTGTATGTGTTTATGGCCTCCCGAATACAGGAGTGCTGCCTGATTATGTTCCTGTTGATGAAAAACATCCTGAAAAAACAGTTGACCATTATGGAATGAGTAAATCGGTAGTTGAAAAATTACTTTATCATTATAGTAAAATTTCTAACTTTTCAATTATTGTATTAAGATTGGGTTCTGTTATTACAAAAACAAAGAATACTTATGAATTCAGAATGGATTTGATAAAAAATGATAAAAATTATAGAGAAGGGGGGGAACTGTGGAATTTTGTTGATTACAGAGACCTTGCCAGAGGGATAAAGACCATAATTGAAAAAGAAACAGGGAAATTTGATATATTTAATTTCACATCTGATAATCATCTTATGAAAGAAAAAAATTCAGTTCTACTAAAATATTTCAGGAAAAAAATAGAAATAAAAGATAAAAAATTCCCTGAAAGCAAAAAGAGTTTTTTTGACAACTCAAAATTTAAAAATTATTTTAAATTTAAATTCCTTTTTTCTTCCCCTTTTTAAAATTTCGTCAAATTGACCAGAAAAAAAGTGTGTGATAGAATTAAAACAAAGTTAAAAGATTT
>CAZRDZ010000012.1:8082-13606 GCA_964599135.1 uncultured bacterium | reverse complement strand
CATTATGGATAAGAAGATGTGGAATTCCTGGATTTGGTGGATGGTTTACTCAAAAGGCACTTTCAGGTGGTGGACCTGTAATAGACCTTCTACATATGATTGACCTTGCTCTTTATTTTATGGAATTTCCTGAACCTGACTGGGTTCTTGCTCAAACATTTTATGATTTTTCTGGAAATCAGGATTTCAAAGGTCCCTGGGGAATACCAGATGTTGAAGGTGGAGTTATGGATGTTGAAACATCTTCTCATGCATTTATAAGGTTTAAAACAGGACAGGTTCTTTTTGCAAGAAACAGTTGGGCAGAAATGAATAAAAGAGAAGAAGTATCAGTTACTTTTCAGGGGACAAAAGCAGGTGGAATGATAAGAAGATTATTTGGAAGAGATGGAATTGATGAAACAGCAATTGATGATTGTGAACTTTGGACAATGGAAAATGGAAACCCTGTTAATAGAAAAATAATAACCGACCCAGATGAGAAAATGGGGAGGGAAAGAGCAGTTATAAATTTTGTTAAAACAGTAAAAGGAGAAGAAGAACCATATTCAAAACCAGAAGAAGCAGTTATTTTGATGAAAATAATTGATGCAATATATAAATCAGCCGAAACAGGCCAGCCAGTGAAAATATAGGAAGAAGTTTATGGATAATGGAAGAAAAATTATCTGTCCCAACTGTGCAAAATTAAATAAAAAAGAAAATGATTTTTGTTCAGAGTGTGGTGCTCCATTAAATCCTTATGCTGCGACAGACCCTATAAAAAGAATAGCGACCTATGGCTTTATATACAGAAAATTGGTAAGCGGAGAAATTAATAAATTTGTTTTTATAACAGTATGGATAGTTTTCTTTCCTGTTTTTATTTATCCGTTTTTATTTATTCTTTCTTACAAAATTTATCACGAAGATATTTTTCTTCCGATAGAACTTATTTATAGTTTATTTTTTATCTCTGTTTATTCTCGTTTTCTTTTCCTTATGACGAAAAATTATCTCAATCAGCATAAGGAGTGAAGGGAGTTTTTAGTATAATTCCTATCGCAGTGTCAGGTGGTAGAATAAATTTCACTGGAAATTTCTATTTTGCCATCCTTCATAACCAGAAGGATATTTTTTTTATTAAGTAAGATAGAAATGTCCTTAAGGGGATTACCTTCTACTATAAGAATGTCCGCTTTTTTACCGGGTTCAAGTGTGCCAGCTGATTTGAGAATTCCGAGAGCATCAGATGTATTCCGTGTTGCAGAAACAATTGCTTCCATTGGTGAAAGGCCACATTTTCCTGAATTTGTTAGAACCGGGTTCTGTTATATGATATAATTTTTTCAAATATTTATATGCTATTTAGCCTGAAATATGTCTAAAAAGAAATGAAAAAGATAAGAAAAGAGGCGTTGATTATTTCTTTTGTTTTTTTATGTGGATGTTCGGTTAAGTATTATGAGAAAAGTGCCGAGAAAGACATAAAAGAAATATGGAATAAAAGTTATAAAAAAGTTGAAAATAAAAAATTACCTGAAAGCGCTTTAAATGAAGAAACATTTACAGAAACGAAAATTCTTTCTCTTCCTGATGCTATAAAACTTGGACTTGAAAATAATAGAGAATATAAAACAGAGAAAGAAAATGTATATATGAAAATTCTTGATTTCACTTATCAGAAGTATTTGTTCAAAAAAAGATATGGATCAGGCGGAAGTGTAAACTGGGAAAAGGCAGATGAAGAAAGTGTTTCTGGTGATTTAGATTTCAGTTTGATAAAATTACTTTCAAATGGAGCCCAGATAACCTTCAATCTAACACAGGAATTTCTCAAATATTTTACCGGGAATAAAGAAAAGGATTTTCAGACATTTTTATCACTTAATTTTTTCCAGCCAATTCTTAAAGGAGCGGGGAGGAAAATTGCTCTTGAAGATTTAACACAATCAGAAAGAAATGTTATTTATGAAATAAGAAATTTTTTAAGATATGAAAGAGAACTATCAGTGGAAATTACAAAAAAATATCTTGATGTTGTTGCCAGAAAGAAAAATCTGGATACATTCTGGAAGAATTATCAGTTTCTTAAAAGGATAAGAGAAAGAAATGAAAATCTTGCAGATGCAGGGCGTATATCTACAATTCAGGTTGATATGGCAAGACAGGATGAGTTTTCTGCTTATCAGAGATGGATTAATGCCTTAAATGACTATAAAAATGCAATTGATGAATTCAAAGTTTTTCTTGGTATATCCCCATCAGAAAATATAGAAATAAAAAGTAGAAATTTAGAAGAAATTTTGACAAAAGGAGTAAAAAAATTCAATGTAGATTTAAAAACTGGTATAAAACAGGCATTTAGAAATCGACTTGATTTAATAACATATTATGAGAAAGTAAAAGACGCTGAAAGAAAAGTTAAAGTTGCAATTAACAATCTGAAAGGGACATTGGATTTAAATTTTGAAATTGAAAGTGATACAGAAGAGAAGTCAAGACCATCAGTTGATTTCCAGAAACCAGAATATTCTTTTGGTATTGATTTTGAACTTCCAGTGGATAAATTAAAAGAAAGAAATGAGTATAAAGAAAAACTAATTGAACTTGATAGAGCAAGAAGAAATTTTGAAGAAAAGAAAGATAATGTAAAACTTGAAATAATTGAGAACTACAGAAATTTAGAAGATGCTTACCAGTCATACTTAATTCAAAAAAATAGTTTAAACCTTGCAGAAAAGAGAATAGACAGTACAGACCTTTTATTTCAAGCAGGCAGGGCAACAACAAGAGATATTCTTGATGCACAGAGGTCATATCTTTCAGCAGAGACATCTTTAACTTCTGCATCAATAAATTATATAAAATCGTATCTTGATTATCTTTTAAGTTGTGAGATGATAGAGGTTGATATAAATAAAGTTTGGAAAGGAGATAAATATGAAGAAATTTTTGGTAAAATTGGTGAGAAATAAAATTTTTATTACAGCAATTTTCATTTTTTTTATTATTTTTTTATTTTTAAAATATGCAAATGTAAAGAAACAGAAATCGCAATTTTTAACATATAAAGTGAAGAGACAAAATCTTGTTATATCTGTTATTGAAAGTGGGAATGTTGCTGCTTTGAAATCACTTAAAATTAT
Organism: uncultured bacterium; assembly: GCA_964599135.1. Taxonomy (GTDB): domain Bacteria; phylum Ratteibacteria; class UBA8468; order B48-G9; family JAFGKM01; genus JAGGVW01. The sequence continues at coordinate 10,478 of CAZRDZ010000012.1, read as the reverse complement.
AAATCAGGTTCCAGGAACAAGAAATATTCTTGAAGTTGTTGATGAAGGAACACAGATTACTGAAGAAGATGTCAAAAATAAGAAAGTACTAATACGCCTTGATTCTAAGGACCTTCAGGATAGAGCAGACCAGTTAAAAATAGATGTTGAAAACAGTTTATCTGCTTACACTCAAGCATTGCAGGAACTTGAAATTGTCAAAAATCAGAATGAAAGTGATATTGCATCAGCAGAATTGAATGTCAAATTTGCAAGGATGGACATTGAAAAATATCTCGGGAAAAAACTTGCTGGAGAAGTTTTAAAAATGAAAAAAATTGATTATAAAAAACTTATAGAGAGTGATGAACTTGCTGGTGAGGCATGGAATAAAAAAAAGAATTTTAAAAATAAAATAGATATTGCAAAGGAAGAACTCGAAAGAGCAAAGAATAATCTTGAATGGAGTAAGAAACTTGCTAAAAAAGGATATATAACAAAAAATGACCTTGAAGCAGATAAACTTTCAGTAAAACAAAAAGAAGCAAATCTTGAAATAACTCAACTGGAATATAAACTTTTTATAAATTATGATTTTCCAAGGAAGGTTGAGCAATTACTCTCTGATTATAAAGAATCTCTTAATGAACTTGAAAGGATAAAAGATAGGTGCAAAGCGAAATTAGTTCAGGCAAAATCAAATGTTAGGAGTAAAAAAGCGACCTATCTAATGAAAAAGAGTAAACTTGAAGAAGTGGAACAACAGATAAAAATGTGCACGATTTATGCAACTCAACCGGGTTTTGTTGTTTATCCTACAAGTTCAAGACCATGGAGAAGCGAAAATCCAATTCAACCCGGGACAACAGTAAGAAGGTATCAGGAATTACTTAATTTACCTGATTTCAATTATCTTGGAGTTGATGTTCAGGTTCATGAAACAAATATTAAAAAAATAAAAGCAGGACAAAAAGTAATAGTGAAAATAGATGCATTCCCAGATAAAGTTTTTGAAGGGACTGTTAAGAAAGTTTCACTTATGCCTGATGCTATGATGAAATTTTTAAACCCTGATTTAAATGTCTATAATACTCAAGTTTCTTTTGATAAAAAATATGATTTACTAAAACCAGGTATGTCTGCTCAGGTTGAAATAATAGTTGATAAAAAAGAAAATGTTATTGCAATACCTGTTGTTTCTGTTTTTTTCAAAGGGGGTAAATCTTATTGTTATGTTTTAAAAGGGAATAGAATTATTCAGAGAGAAATTAAAATTGGTGAGAGTAATGATAGAATGGTTGAAGTTAAAAAAGGTTTAGAAGAAGGAGAAGTTGTTGTTATGATGCCTGAAAAGATAAAAGAAGCAGTAAAAAAGAAACAGATATATGAAAAAGGGAAAATTGTTGAAAAAAAGAAAAAAAATGAAAGAAAATAATAATTTAATCCAGCTTTTGAATATCAGGAAAATTTATAAGATGGGAAATGTAGAGATTGAAGTATTAAAAGGAATAAATATATTGATTAAAGAAGGGGAGCACCTTTCAATAATGGGACCTTCAGGGAGTGGAAAGACCACACTTTTAAATATTATTGGTTGTCTGGATAAACCAACTTATGGAGAATATTTTTTTGAAGGGAAAGAAATTTCAAAACTGGATGATAACTCACTTTCTGAAATAAGGTCAAAATATATTGGTTTTATATTTCAACAGTTTAATTTAATCCCTCAGTTAAATGTTATAGAAAATGTTTCTCTTCCTCTTTTCTATCAGGGAGTTGATGAGGAAGAAATGAAAGAAAGGTCAATAAAACTTGCAGAACTTGTTGGCCTTGGAGATAGATTATATCACAGGCCATCTGAACTTTCTGGTGGACAGCAACAGAGAGTTGCAATAGCGAGAGCACTTGCAAATGACCCTGCTATAATTCTTGCTGATGAACCAACAGGAAATCTTGATACTACTACAGGAAAAGAAATAATGAAACTTTTATGCGAACTCAATCAAAATGAGGGTAAAACCCTTATTGTTATAACCCATGATATGAACATAGCCAATTACAGTAAAAGGATTATTAAACTGCTGGATGGGAGAATTATAAATGAAGGTTAAGTTATACCATATTTTTAGAATTTTAAAACTTGGATTTAAAAATCTTCTTCTGCATAAGTTAAGGTCTTCTCTCACAATTCTTGGTATTGTTTTTGGAGTTGCCTCTGTAATTGCAATGCTTTCAATAGGGGAGGGGGCAAGTTATGAAGCGAGAGAAAAAATAAAACAACTTGGTAGCAATAATATTATAATAAGGAGTTTTAATCCTCCGTCTTCTATAAAGTCATCTCAAAGTACCTCTTTTATAGGACTTTATGGATTAAAATTTAAAGACCTTCAGGAAATAAAAGTAATTCCTTCAATAAA
>CAZRDZ010000012.1:0-7982 GCA_964599135.1 uncultured bacterium | reverse complement strand
CTGGGTTCAATTGCTGCTATTTCATTGATTGTGGGAGGAATTGGAATAATGAATATTATGCTTGCAACAGTTACTGAAAGAACAAGAGAAATAGGAATAAGAAGGGCTGTTGGGGCAAAGAAAATGGATATTGTAAGACAATTTATTTCTGAATCAGTTATTTTATCAGCGACAGGAGGTTTTATAGGAATTTTGCTTGGTGTTTTAATCCCTTCCCTGGTTACAAAATTTTCAGGTATGAAGACAATTGTAACTTTCTGGTCGGTTCTTTTATCTTTTACTATTTCAGTGGCAGTTGGGGTAACTTTTGGTATATATCCTGCAAGAAAAGCAGCAGAACTTGACCCAATTCAGGCACTCAGATACGAATAATTTGTTAGAACCGGGTTCTAATATTTTTCTGGTGGATACCAATCCCATATTGGTAATTCTTTATTATCAACAGGACAGGGTCCTCTTGGAGTTATCCATTCATGATTTGGAAATCTCGGGCAATCAAATCTTGTTCCCTTTTTAGCAAGGTCAATTGGGCATTTATGGTAAAGAAAATGGAATACTTCAAAAACCTGACAGCCATCTGAAGTTCTTCCGCAGTTTGTGCAGGTAAATTTAGGAATTAAAGCAACCCCTATAACCGGGAAATAGCCATCAAATTTTACTTTTCCATTGCATTTTATACAGGTTGAATTATCAAACTTTGAAAAATTAATTTTTTCAAATCTTATTTTTTTATAGTCAGGATTGAACTCATCTTTGTAATTGTCTGGCATAAATATCATTTTTGGTAAGGTTAATCCCATTTTATCTGTTTTATCATATACTTTTACTATGTATTTTATTATGTATTTTGAAAGTTTGCTTTCCTGTAAGTTCTTTGCTGCATTGTATGAGCCACTCATTGTAATGTAAATAAGTCCAGTAAGAACCATCCCGATTAAAAAACCAGTGAAAACACCGAAAATTCTATCAATTATGTGTTTTATATCAACTCTTTTCCTCAAAAGTTCAAAAAGTAAAATTATGGTAAAAGTAAGAAAAACAACAGAAAGAAGAAAACATATTAATTCAACAACACTTCCAGTAATTCCAAATTTTTTAAATAAAGTTACTGGGGCTCTATAGACAATTGAAGCAAGAGAAATACCTGCACATATCCCAATAATATCTATTAAATTACCAACAAACCCCCTTACTATTCCTGTCAGAACTCCACTTAACATAAGAATAGTTGTAATAAAATCAATTCCAGTAAACATTTAAAAATTATAACATAAATAAAATTTTTCAGGAATTGGGGAAGGGAAATTATTTCCCTTCCCCTGATTTTTTCTTACTGATTATCCTTTTTCCCTTTTTCTCCCTTATCCTTTTTGTGCTTTTGCCATTTTCTCTTCCACTCCTGCTTCATTTCCTCCAGTTGCTCTTTTAATTCCTGGTATTCTTCGTTGTCAGCAAGTTTCTCATCAAGCATTCCTCTCATTTGTTTGTGAAGTTCAATAATTTCTCTCTGTAATTGTTGAAGTTCAGGGTCATTTTTAATTGCTTCAATCTCAATTTGTCTCATTTTTTTCCTTATCCTTATTACTTTTTTCAGTCCTTCTCTTGGCAACTGTCTTGGTGGTCCTGCTATTTCTCTTTCCTTTTTCACTCCAGGATTTTTTTCTTCCGCTTTTATGAAAGAAGTGGTTGAAAAGAGAAGAGTTGTTACTGCTAAAGTTGTCAGTAATTTTTTCATTTTTTTCACCTCCTTTCTTTTACTTGATTTGACGATTGATTTTAATTGAAGTTTAGTATATCTTAAACTATGAAAAAAAATATCTATGTTTGACCTTGATGGAACTTTAATAGATGCATATAATTTAACTTTCCTGTCTTCAAATGAAGCGGGAGAAAAGTCAGAATATAGAAGTGTTGATTTAATAAGGAAATTGAGGCATAATAAGTAAAAGAAAGGAGGAAAAGAATGGAAATTATTGATGTTTATGCAAGACAGATTCTTGATTCAAGAGGTAATCCAACAGTTGAAGTTGAAGTTACCCTTGAAGATGGGACAGGTGGTAGAGCAGCAGTTCCTTCAGGGGCTTCCACAGGGGAAAGAGAAGCACTTGAATTAAGAGACGGCGGAAAAGAATTTTTGGGTAAAGGAGTATTAAAAGCAGTAGAAAATGTGAATGATGTTATTGCACCTAAAATAAAAGGTATGTATGTGTTTAATCAGAGAGAAATTGATAATTTCCTTATTGACCTTGATGGAACTGAGAATAAATCAAATCTTGGAGCAAATGCAATTCTTGGAGTTAGTTTAGCAGTAGCAAGAGCAGCAGCAAATTGTCTTGAGGTCCCTTTATTTTTCTATCTTGGTGGAGTTGTTGCCAATATTATGCCTGTTCCATTATGTAATGTTATAAATGGAGGGATGCATGCAGATAATAATTTAGATATACAGGAATTTATGATTGCTCCAGTTGGCGCTGAGTGTTTCAGTGAAGGATACAGGATGGTTGCTGAAACATTCCAGCACCTGAAAAAAATACTTAAAGAAAAAGGATATTCAACAGGTGTTGGAGATGAAGGTGGTTTTGCTCCAAATTTAAATAAAAATGAAGAAGGGATTGAATTAATTCTTGAAGCAATTGAAAAAGCAGGATATAAAGCAGGTCAGGATATTTATATTGCTCTTGATACTGCAGCATCTTCTCTTTATGAAAATGGGAAATACAATTTTGAAGGGAAAAAAGTTGATTCTGATTACCTTATTTCTTTTTATGAAAAAATAGTGGAAAAATATCCTGTTTATTCAATTGAAGATGGACTTGCTGAAAATGACTGGGATGGATGGAAAAAACTCACAGAGAAACTTGGAAACAGAGTTCAACTTGTTGGAGATGATATTTTTGTTACCAATCCAGAAATATTTTCAGAAGGGATAGAAAAGGGTATTGCAAATGCTATTTTGATAAAGGTCAATCAAATTGGAACACTTACAGAAACACTTGAAACAATTAATATGGCAAAGAGAAATGGATATGAAACAGTTATTTCTCACAGAAGTGGGGAAACAGAAGATACTTTTATTGCAGACCTTACTGTAGGAACTAATGCAGGACAGATAAAATCAGGTTCATTGAGCAGGTCAGAAAGATTGTGTAAATACAATCAACTTTTAAGAATTGAAGAGATGCTTGAAGGTATTTATGAATATTACGGTAAATACTTAATCAAAAAATGAAAAAAAGGAGAAAGTTTTACATTATTTTAATTCTTTCAACTTTTACTGTTTTAAGTATACCGAGAATGATAACTTTGATTTCTGTTTATAGAAAACTGCATTGGTATCAGAAAGAAATAACAAAATTGAAAGATGAAAATAAAATACTGAAAGATAAAATAAATAAGATAAAAAAAGACCCTTACTATACAGAAAAGATGTTAAGGGAGAACTTTGGAATGATAAAAAAAGGGGAGACAGTTTATAGAATAAAGGAGAAATAATGTTCAGTTTGAAATTCATAAGGGAAAATATTGAAGTTTTGAAAGAAGCAGCAAGGAAAAAAGGAGAAAAAGTTGACTGGGAAAAATTTGAAGAACTTGATAATGAAAGAAGAAGAATAATTGCTTTTGTTGAAGAAAGAAAAAGATGGCAGAAAGATATAACTGAAAAAATAAGTTCAAGGAAAGATGATAAAGAAGGAATAGAACCACTTATAAGACAGGCAAGGAAATATTCAGATGAGATACGAGAAAGTGAAAAGAAATTAAGAGAAATAGAGGAACAACTGAATAAAATTGTTGCAACAATTCCAAATATACCTCATTCTTCTGTTCCTGAAGGGAAAAGTGAAAAAGATAATGTTGTTGTAAAAGAATGGGGAGAAATAAAAGAAAAAGAAGTTTTGCCTCACTGGGAAATTGCTGAAACCCTTGATATTATTGATTTCCCGAGAGGAGCAAAAATCACAGGAAGTTTTTTTCCTGTTTTTAAAAATGAAGGAGCACTTCTTGTAAGAGGACTTATTAACTTTATGATTGAGACACATAAAAAAAATGGTTTTAAAGAGGTATGGGTTCCTGCACTTGTAAATAGAGATAGTTTATTTAATACAGGACAACTGCCAAAACTTGAGGAAGATATGTATTATGTTGAAAGTGATGATTACTTTTTAATTCCAACTGCTGAAGTTCCTGTTACAAATCTCCACAAAAATGAAACCATTCCGGAAGAAAATCTTCCAATATACTATGTTGCCTATACTCCATGTTTCAGGAGGGAAGCAGGTGCTTATGGAAGAGAGACAAAGGGTCTTATAAGAGTTCATCAATTTGATAAAGTTGAACTTGTAAAATTTGTAAAACCAGAGACATCATATGAAGAACTTGAAACATTGCTTGCTGAAGCAGAGAAAATTCTCCAGTTACTTGAACTCCCTTATAGAGTTGTAAAATTATGTACTGGAGAATTAAGTTTTGCTGCAAGTAAGTGTTATGATATTGAGGTCTGGGCTCCTGGAGTTAAAAAATATCTTGAGGTTTCTTCCTGTTCAAATTTTGAAAGTTTCCAGGCACAGAGAGGGAAAATAAGGTATAGAAAGAAGGACGGAAAAACTGAATTTGTGCATACTTTAAATGGTTCAGGGATTGCTTTTCCAAGAACAATTATAGGAATTCTGGAGAATTATCAAACAGAGAATGGAGAAATTATAATACCTGAAGTTTTGAGACCATATGTTGGAATAGAAAAGATTTCAAGATGAATAAAGTTGAAGAAGAGATAAAAAATAGAATTGAAAAAATAAAGAATGAGTTAATAAAGTGGTATAAATTTTTCCATCAGTATCCAGAACCAGGATTTGAAGAATTCAAAACATCAGAAAAAATCCAATCGCTTCTGAAAAATTTTAAAATTCCATACCAGATAAAAGCAAAGACAGGAGTTGTTGGATATTTAAAAGGAAAAGGGAAAAAAACAATTGGTATAAGAGCAGATATGGATGCTTTACCAGTTGAAGAAAAAACCTCTCTCCCATATAAATCAAAAAATAAAGGATTTATGCACGCCTGTGGACATGATGGACATATGGCTATTTTACTTGGTGTTATAAAAATTCTTTCTGAAATGAAAAACAGTTTAAATGCAAATATTAAATTCATTTTTCAGCCAAGTGAAGAAAAACCTCCTGGTGGAGCAAAAAAAATGGTTGAAGAGGGAGTTATTGATGGGGTTGATTATCTGCTTGGTTATCATCTTTTATCTATTTTACCATTCAAAAAAATATGGATAGGAAAAGGACCTGTTATGGCAAATACTGACCTTTTTAAAATAAAAGTAAAAGGGAAGGGCGGACATGGTTCTGCTCCTCATTTAACAAATGACCCGATTACCTGTTCTTCTTATCTTATCTCTTCTTTACAGACAATTGTAAGCAGGCGGATTGACCCTTTAGTTCCTTCAGTTGTTTCAATTGGTAAAATATCAGGAGGGAATGCTTTTAATGTAATTCCAGATGAGGTTGAGATTCTTGGAACTGTCAGGACCCTTTCAGAGGAAACAAGGGAAAAAGTTAAGAAGGAAATAGAAAAGATAGTAGAAAAAGTTTGTTTATCTTTTAATTGTCGCGGTGAGGTTGATTATAATGAATATTCTCCTGTCTGTATAAATAATGAGTTTCTGTCTGAAAGAATAATTGAAATTACAAAAAAACATTATAAAAAAAATTTGATTGAATTTCATCCCATAATGGGAGGAGAGGACTTTGCTTTTTTTTCTCAGAAAGTTCCTTCCTGTTATATTTTCATAGGGATTGGTGAAAATTGTGGCTCACATCACAGTCCAACTTTTAAAATAGATGAAAGGATTTTACCTTTTGCTGTTGAATATTTAACATCTATAATTTTTTCTCTTAATCAATATTAAAAAGGTATAAAAAAGAGATAAAATGAAAAAAGTGCTTTTTGTTTATGGTGGAATGGAAGTGCATCAACTGAAAGAGACATCAGAAATTTTTATAAAAATTTTAGCAGATGAGGGTTTTGATGTTGAAGTTTCAACAACTTTAAATTCTTTACTTGATTTGGATAAATTGAAAGAAAAAAATTTGATTGTGATAAACTGGAGTAATGGAAAACTTGAAGGAGAAATGGAGAAAAATTTACTTGAAGCAATAAAAGAAGGAACTGGTTTTGGAGGATGGCATAGTGGAGCGGGAGATACTTTCAGAAACAATTGCGGTTTTCAATTTATGGTTGGTGGACAGTTTGTTGCTCACCCGGGTGGAATTGTTGAATATGAAATTAATATAGTAAGACCAGAGGACCCTATTGTAAAAGGAATAAGGGATTTTAAATTAAAATCAGAACAATATTATATGCATGTTGACCCTTCTAATGAAGTTCTTGCTACAACAACTTTTAAAAATACACAGGATGAATGGATAGATGGGACTGTAATGCCAGTGGTCTGGAAAAGGAAATATGGAAAAGGGAATGTCTTTTATGCCTCTTTTGGCCATAAAGCAGATGATTTTAATATTTTAGAAGCAAGAGAAATCGTAAAAAGAGGTTTATTGTGGGCATCCCGTTAGTTTATATAATTAGTTTGGGGAAAGATGAATGAATAAATTGAATATTAAAATGTTCTATGGAATAAATAATTTAGCAGGTGAAAATCTTATCTTTGATAAATTTATGATAGTAATTGCTAAATATTTACTTTTTATTTTTATTTTGGTTTTATTATTCCTATGGCTGAAGAAAAAAGAAAAGAGGAATTTTGTTTTATATTCCGGGTATTCAGCAGTCACAGGTATTTTCCTCAATTTTATAATTAGATTGTTTTATTTTCACCCAAGACCCTTTATGGAAAACAATGGAAAAATTTTAATCAGCCATTCTCCAGAAACCTCTTTTCCTTCAGACCATACAACTTTTATGCTATCAATCGCATTTATTTTTTTATATTTTAAAGAAACAAGAAAGATGGGTATTTTTCTTTCAATTCTTGGTATTATAGGTGGGATTTCCAGAGTTTACTGTGGAGTTCATTACCCTTTTGATATTCTCGGTTCAATTTTAGTGGCAGGAGTTTCTTCTTGTATTATCTTTCTATCCAGAGGGAAATTGAAACTTCTGAATAAATTTTTTCTCAACCTCTCTTCCAGAATCAGAATTTAACTTTCCTAATTCTCATACTATCCTGACTTTCTAAATTTGAGGTTTCTGTTTTTATCTGGTATATTATTAAATAATATCAGGAGAATAGGTAATTTATTTTTAGAAAAGAAAGAAATTTTAAATAATGTTTACCTGGTTGGAAAATATCCTGAAAAAATTATCAGTTCGAAGAGAGGGAATATAAGATGAAAAAAAATGATGTACTACAAATTTTAAGAGAAAATATGAATGAATTGAAAAGATTTGGAGTTAAAAAAATAGGTATTTTTGGTTCATTTGCAAGAAATGAAGCGAAAGAAGAAAGTGATATTGATATTGTGGTAGAATTTGAAAAAGGAAGAGGAGGAGTTAAGGATTTTGCTGGATTAGTAGAATTTTTAGAAAATCTTCTGAGAAGAGAGGTAGATATACTTACGCCTATGGGAATTGAAACAATAAGAATAAAATCAGTAAGAGAAAGGATAAAAAAAGAGGTTTTTTATGTATAAGAGGAGAGATAAGGAGTTTGTTATTGATATGTTTATCGCAGTTCAGAATATTATGGAATATACAGAGGCAATGAATTTTGAAAAGTTTTTTAAAGATAAGAAAACAGTGGATGCTGTTTTGAGAAATATAGAGATACTTGGTGAGGCGGTTAAAAACATTTCAAAAGAATTTCAGATGAAATATCCAGAAATTGAATGGAATGCAATTGCAAAAACAAGAGACAAACTTATACATTTTTATTTTGGAGTTGATGTGGATACAGTATGGGAAATAATAGTTCAAGACATTCCTGTTTTAAATAAGAAATTAAGAAAGATTATGAAGAA
>CAZRDZ010000011.1:0-13795 GCA_964599135.1 uncultured bacterium | reverse complement strand
TTGTTGATGCAACAGGTCATGATTGTGAAATATGCAGGATTGTTGAAAAGAAAGTAGGAGGGATTGAAGTTAAAGGAGAAAAATCAATGTGGGCAGAAGCTGGAGAAAAGGCACTTGTTGAAAATACAAAAGAGGTTTTCCCTGGTCTTTTTGTCTGTGGAATGGCTGCTAATGCTTTTTATGGTTCCCCAAGGATGGGAGCAATTTTTGGTGGTATGGTCTTATCAGGTAAAAAAGCAGCCGAACAGATAATAGAAAAACTTTGAAGGAGGAAACACATGGGAAAAACAATTGCAGAAATAAACGAGAGGATTAAAAAAGGTAAAGCAGTGGTTGTAACAGCAGAAGAATTGATTGATTTAAAAAAGAGTAGTGAGAGTAAAAAACTTGCTGATGAGATTGATGTAGTTACAACAGGGACATTTGGACCTATGTGTTCTTCTGGTGTTTTTTTGAATTTCGGTCATTCAAAGCCAAAAATAAAATTTGGTGGAGGAAAGGTCTATCTTAATGGTGTTCCTGCTTATGCCGGACTTGCCGCTGTTGATGTTTACCTTGGTGCTTCTGCTTTACCGGAGAATGACCCGAGAAATAATAAATATCCTGGTGAATTCAGGTATGGTGGTGGACATGTAATTGAAGATTTGCTTGCAGGTAAGGAGATAGAACTTGAAGTTACAACTTATGGAACTGACTGCTATCCAAGGAAGTATATAAAGACGAGATTGAAACTTGATGATTTAAATGAAGCAATTCTTTTCAATCCAAGGAATTGTTATCAGAATTATAATGTTGCTGTAAATCTTTCAGACAGAACGATTTATACATATATGGGGATTTTAAAACCCCGACTTGGAAATGCAAATTATTGTTCAGCAGGACAACTATCTCCTTTACTGAAAGACCCATATTTAAAAACAATTGGTTGTGGCACAAGAATATTTCTTGGTGGTGGAATTGGTTATGTTGCCTGGTGGGGAACTCAATACAATCCTTCAGTTAAAAGGAAAGAAAATGGAACTCCTGTTGAGGGTGCCTGTACACTTGCTTTAATTGGGGATATGAAGCAGATGAAACAGGAATTCTTAAAAGGGGCATCTCTTACAGGATATGGTGTCAGTTTAATTGTTGGAATTGGTATTCCCATTCCTGTTGTTGATGAAGAAATTTTGAATTTTGCTGCAATTACTGATGAAGAAATATATGCTCCAATTGTGGATTATTCAAATGATTATCCAAATGCTACAGGTAAAATACTGGGAGAGGTTAATTATGCACAGTTGAAAAGTGGTGAAATTGAAATTATGGGGAAAAAAGTTCCAACTGGCTCTCTTTCAAGTTATAAAAAGGCAAGAGAAATAGCAAAGACACTTAAAGAATGGATTGAGAAAGGGCAGTTTTTACTTACAGAACCAGTTTCTTATTTCCCTGGACCTGAAAGTGGGTATAAATTTAAACCAATGAGACAGGAGGAAATATGAGAACTAAAAAGAAATATGTATTGCATTTTCCACCAAAACTGATTGATAAACCTATAATTTCTGATGCTGTTAAAAAGTATAACTTTGAATTTAATATTCTGAAAGCATATATAACACCTGAAGAAGAAGGAACTCTTGTAGTTGAACTTTCAGGAGATGATAAAAACCTGGCAGAGACAGAGAAGGAGTTAAAGGAAAAAGGTGTTACAGTTCAAACAATAGAAAGTGATATAAAAATGATAAAAGAAAGATGCACTGATTGCGGCGTTTGTATTCCTCTCTGTCCAACAGGGGCACTTGAAAAAAAAGATGACTTTTCTGTTGAGTTTACACCTGAAAAATGTATTGCCTGTGGATTGTGTATAAAAGCATGTCCAACAAAAGCAATGGTATCAACAATTTAAAAAATGATTAATGAAATACTTAAACTAAAAGAAAAGAAAAAAGCAATAATTCTTGCACATAATTATCAATTTCCAGAGATTCAGGATATTGCTGATTTTGTAGGGGATTCTTTAGAACTTTCCAGAAAAGCGAAAGAAGTGAAAGATGCAAAAATAATTGTTTTCTGTGGAGTAAAATTTATGGCTGAGACAGCAAAAATACTTTCTCCAGAGAAAAAAGTTTTAATCCCTGAAATTGATGCAGGATGTCCCCTTGCTGATATGGCTGATTATGATGAAGTTATTGAGATTAAAAACAAATATCCTGATGCCTGGGTTGTTTCCTATGTAAATACGAATGCTACAGTTAAAGCAATTTCTGATGTTTGTTGCACAAGTGGAAATGCCGAAAAAGTTGTAAGAAATATCCCTGCGAAGAAAATAGTATTTTTACCTGATAGAAATTTATGCTGGTATGTAAAACAAAAAATCTCTGATAAGGAAATAATTTGCTGGGATGGATATTGTTATGTCCATCAGAAGTTTACAATAGATGATATAAAACAGGTGAAAGAAAAATTCCCTGATGCAGAAGTAATTGTCCATCCTGAATGTGCTCCAGAGATTCAGAAAATTGCTGATGGGATTTATTCCACTTCAGGAATGCTAAAAAGAGTTAAAAACTCAAATTCCAGAAAATTTATAATAGGTACAGAAGAAGGAATAATACATCGTCTTAAAAAAGAAAATCCAGATAAAGAATTTTATTCTCCTGGGAGTTGCAAGGTATGTACTGATATGAAGAAAATAACTCTGGAGAAGTTAAAAATTTCTCTTGAGGAAGAGAAATATGAAATAAACCTTGATGAAAAAATAATAGAAAATGCGAGAAAGGCACTTGAAAGAATGTTAGAACCCGGTTCTGAACGATGAAAGAAACAGGAAAAGTTGTTGAAGTTAAAGGAGATAGGGCTGTTGTTATGATGGAGAGAAGTGGACAATGTGGTCTATGCAGCAAGATTACTGGAAGGCAGCACATTCTTGAAGTAAAAAATAAAGAAGGAGTAAAAGAAGGAGATACTGTTGAGATTGAAATAAAAGAAGAGAATTTGCTTAAAGTATGTATTTATATTTATGGATTTCCTCTCCTTGGTTTTATTTTTGGAACGATTGGGACATTTTTTTTAAAGAATATCCAGTTAAAATTCATTACTTTTTTAGCTTTCTTTCTATCCTTCTGGATTGCTGGTTTTAAAAAAGCGAAAGATTACGGAGAAAAAGCAATCCCCAGAATACTCAGAGTTAAAAGAGGAGGACTTTATGGATTTAAAAGAGGAAGTTGAAAATGCAATAAAGGATGTTAGAGGATTCTTACAGGCAGAAGGTGGGGACTGTGAAATAGTGGATGTTGAAGATGGGATAGTAAAAGTGAGATTAAAAGGAACCTGCAGGGGATGTCCTTTTGCCACAATAACTTTGAAAATGAGAATAGAAGCGATTATTAAAGAGAAAGTCCCAGAAATTAAGGAAGTTGTAGAAGTTGATTAGTCCATACACACCGGGAGTTTTCTAAAAAATGAAGAGAAAGATTGAAAATTTAGAGAAAGAATTGAAAAAGTTAAAGAAAGTAGTTATTGCTTTTTCTGGTGGAGTTGACAGTTCTTTTTTACTTAAATTTGCAGTTGAAACTCTTGGGAAGGATAATGTTCTTCCTGTATTTTGTGTTTCTTCTGTTTTCCCTGAAGAAGAAATAAAAGAAGCAGAAAAAATATCAGAAGAAATTGGGGTTAAACTTTTGAAAATTAAAACAAATCAGATGAATGATAAGAAATTTATTTCAAATCCACCTGATAGGTGTTTTTACTGTAAGAAAATTATGCTAACTGAGATTGAGAAGATAAGAAAAAAATACGGATTTAATAAAATAGTTGATGGAACAAATAAAGATGATGAAAATGATTACAGACCAGGAGAAAAAGCAAAAGAAAAGTTTGGAGTTGTTTCTCCTTTGAAAGAAGCAGGTATTGGGAAGAAAGAGATAAGGGAATGTTCAAAAAGGATTGGGCTTTCTATCTGGAATAAACCATCTTTTGCCTGTCTTGCTACAAGAATTCCTTATGGAGAAAAGATAACAAAAGAAAAATTAAGAAAAATTGAAGAAGGTGAAAATATTTTAAAAAAACTTGGTTTTAAGGTAGTAAGATTAAGATATTATTCTGAAAAACTTGTAAGGATTGAAGTCGGGAAAGAAGAGATTAAGAAGGTTTTTATAAAAAGAGAAGAAATAGTAAATCAACTTAAAAAAGTTGATTTTAAACACATAACAGTTGACCTTGAAGGGTATAGATTGGTTAACCGCGGGGGTTAGAAAGGGCGGGGTAGATAAAGATGAGAAAAAAAGTTGCTGTTGGGTTATCTGGTGGAATTGATTCTTCAGTTGCGGCTGCTATTTTGAAAGAAGATGGTTTTGAAGTTACTGGTGTTTTTATGAAAATATGGGCAGGTGAGAAAGGAGTAAAGGAAGGTGGTTGTTATGGACCGGAAGAGAATGATTTGAAATTGGCTGAAATTACAGCAAAAATTTTAAATATTCCATTGATTGTTGTTGATGTTGTTAATGAGTTTAAAAAAGTTGTTCTATCTTATTTTAAAAAAGAATACCTTAAAGGGAGAACTCCAAATCCCTGTTTAATATGCAATAGATTTATAAAGTTTGGCATTTTAATTGAAAAAGTAAGAGAAATGGGAATAAATTTTGATTATTTTGCAACAGGTCATTATTCAAGAGTTGAATATAATAAGAAAAGAGGAAGATATGTTCTCAAAAAGGGTATTGATGAAAAAAAGGACCAGAGTTATTTTCTTTCGCTTCTTACCCAGAGACAACTTTCAAAATTGATTTTCCCTCTTGGACATTTGAAGAAAAGTGAAGTTAAAAAAATAGGTAAAAAATATGGACTGCCATCAAGTGAGAAAGAAGAAAGTCAGGATTTTATTTCAGGGGATAAGTTTTTCCTTTTCAATCAGCAGAAGAAATGGGATATATTTGATACTGAAGGGAATTATCTCGGGAAACATAAAGGGAGACATTTTTATACAATTGGACAGAGAAGAGGAACAGGTGTTGCTAAAGGATATCCTGTTTATGTTGTTGAAATAGATGGAAAGAAAAACAGGATAATTGTTGGGAAGAAAAAAGATGTTTACAAAAAATGCCTTATTGCAGGAAAAGTAAACCCTGTTTCAGTTGATAGAATTGAAAATGGAATGAAAGTTGAAGGTAAAATAAGATATAAAAGTCCTTTATCAGAAGCAACTGTATTTCCAGTTGAAAAGGGTAAAATAATTGTTAATTTTAAAAAACCACAATGGGCAATTACTCCTGGACAGGCAGTTGTTCTGTATGGAAAGGATGAGATTATTTGTGGAGCAATTATTGAAAAAGGAGTAAAAAATGAAGAAATTGGTATGTATATCAAGGAAGGAAAAGAGAAGATTTTTAGAAGTTCTTGATAAAATTTCAAATGGTGTCGGGAAAGAAAATTGTGAAGAAGTAATAAAGGAAATAGTTGATGATAATGAAGAAAATGGAATAAGATGTTGCTTTATTTTTAGTTCCTTTGACCAGTTGAAAGAAAAAATTGAGAAAGTTAAAAATACAGAAGAAAATAAAATAGTTGAAGATGGGATTTTTTATTCTCAATGTCAGGATAAAGGAAAAGTTGCTTTCCTTTTCCCTGGACAGGGCTCTCAAAAGGTAAGGATGTTTTCCACTCTTAAAGAAAGATTTATCCAGATGAGAGAGTCATTAAAACTGGCTGATGAAACACTGAAAGAAAAAATTGGTAAAAATTTAAGTGAGTTTATTTATCCTGAAGAAACAGAAGATGAGGAGAAGAAAAAGAAACAGATGGAGCAATTAACAAGAACAGATATAACACAGCCAGCACTTGGTGTTGTTGAAATGGGGCTTTTTAAAATTTTTAGTTCATTTGGTATTACCCCTGATATGGCAGCAGGACACAGTTTAGGAGAATATGTTGCTCTTTCTGCTTCAGGCATTATTGAAGAGAAAGTTTTATATCCTCTTCTTCAAGCAAGGGGAAAAGCAATAATTGAGGCAGGAGGAGAAGAAGGGAAAATGATGGCAGTTGGATGTGGGGAGGAAGAAGCAAAAGAATTAATAAAAGGTTATGAGGTATATATTTCAAATTTAAACTCTCCATCACAGACAATTGTTTCAGGGAAACTTGAAGAACTTGAAAGATTGAAAACAGATTTAAGAAATAAAAAAATAAGGGCAAAAATTATAAATGTAAGTTGTGCTTTCCATTCTCCTTTTATGGCAGCGGCAAAAGAAATTTTTGATGAAGAATTGAAAAAAGTTGATTTTAAAAATGGACTTTTCCCTGTTTATTCCAACTTAACAGGAGAAAAATACCCTGAAAAGGAAGAAGAAATAAGAGAAATTTTAAGTAATCATCTAATTAATGGAGTAAGGTTTATTGATGAGGTTGAAAATATGTTCAGAGATGGAGCGAAACTTTTTGTTGAGATTGGACCAGGCAAAGTTCTTACAGGACTTGTTAATTCAATACTTTCAGGGAAAGATTTTCTTGCTATAGCAGTTGATGGGAAAGATGAAATTGAAAGTTTTTTATATTCACTTGCTATTTGTTTTCTCTTCAATAGAAAAGTTGAGCCATCTTTTGTGGGGCTATAAAATGATAAGGAAGATTAAAGGTGCTGATTTCGGTTATTTTTTAAAACTTTCACCCTGTTTCTTTTCCCTATTACCTGCTTACCTTTTCATATTTTTTACAGAAAAAGAGAGGAAAGAATTTAAAAATTTCAGGAGCAGAAAAAGAAAAATACAATTTATTGGTGGAAGAATTGTGGCAAAATTTGCTTTGCGGAAATATCTTAAAAAAAGAGGAAAGAAAGCAGGATATAAAAAAATTGAAATAAGAAAAAGAGAAAATGGACAGGTCTATGCTTTCTGTGAGAAAATCGGAGAAATTCCTCTTTCAATTTCACACACAGATAATATATGTGCTGCTGTCTGTGGGGATTTTAAAAAGGTTGGGCTGGATATTGAGAGGTTGAGCAGAGATATTAAAAGAATTGAAAAAAAAGTTTTTTGTGAAGAAGAAATTGAAAAATTAAAAGGTTTTCCTTTAAGTATATTGTGGTGTGTTAAGGAGTCCGTTTCAAAATTACTTGGGACTGGCTTTATTCACTCACCGAAAGATATCTTTATTTATAAAACTGAGGGAGAAAAATTTAAAGTAAGGTTAAGAGGTAAATTCCTCTCTCTTTTTCCTGAATTTAAAGACAGGGAAATTGAAGTTAAGTTGTGGAAGGGGACAGGGTATGTTTTTGCCTTTTGTTTTCTTGATTGAAAAAACACGAGAAAAAAGGTAAAATTTAAAAAAGAAAAGGAGGGGAATATGTTGACCCTTGAAGAAAGAGTAAAAAATATAATGGAAAAAGGAGCTCCAAGAAAAGTTATTGCAGGACTTATAAATATGAGTTTGAAAAATTCTGTTACCAGAAGAGCATTAATTAATGCGATAGAGAAAGCAACATATAAAATGTCATTCAAAGGACCTGACAGACCTGCAAAAGTAAAAGAAGATAGATATTATATGGGAAGAGCACTTTTAAATTCACTGCAGAAAGCATTTGATTCTGATACAATTTCACCAAACTGTGTAAAAGGACTATCAAATATATTTTTAGGAAAGGTCTTTGTTGAAGGTATTTATGTAAGAAGAACCTTTGAAGAAAAACATGGTTTCAGACCCCCCTGTTTTGTTACAATTTCTCCCACCAATGTCTGTAATTTGAAATGTAAAGGATGTTATGCTGGAGATGTTTATGAAAGACATACTTTAAAATTTGATGTTTTTGATAAAGTTATTTCCGAAATAAAAGAACAGTTTGGAGCATACTTCTTTGTAATTTCTGGAGGGGAACCATTTATGTATAAAGAAAGTGGGAAAACACTGTTTGATATTCTTGAAAAACATAATGATGCTTATTTTATGGCATATACAAACTCAACTCTCATTAAAAAAGATGTTGCAAAAAAACTCTCTGAACTTGGTAATTTCACTCCTGCAATTTCAGTTGAAGGATTTGAAAAGGAGACAGATTTCAGAAGAGGAAGTGGTGTTTATAAAAAAATTATGGAAGCGATGGATAATTTGAGAGAAGAGGGCGTTCCTTTTGGTATTTCAGTTACCCCTACAAGATATAATGCAGACCTACTTCTTTCAGATGAGTTCATTGACTTTTATTTTAATAAAAAAGGTGCTTTCTATGGATGGTATTTCCAGTATATGCCAATTGGTAGAAAACCATCTGTTGATTTAATGGTAACTCCAGAGCAGAGATATAAAATGTTAAAAAGGATATGGAAACTTGTTATTGAGGATAAAATATTTATTGCTGATTTCTGGAATTCAGGAACTGCTTCTGATGGATGTATGGCAGCAGCCCGTGGTGGCGGATATTTTTATATAATGTGGGATGGCACGATAACCCCATGTGTATTTGTTCCATTTAAAGATAGAAATCTTGGAAATCTTTATAAACTTTATGAAGAAGGAAAAACAATAACAGATGCGATTAAATCACCACTTTTTGAGGGAATAAGAAAGTGGCAATATGATTACTGGATTGAAAGACCTGCCTGTGAATGTGGAAATTTACTTTCTCCCTGTATAATAAGAGACAATTCAGAGGACTTTTATAAGATTGTTAAAGAAACAGAAGCAATACCGATTGATGAAGGTGCAAAAGAATATCTTAAATTTATTGAAGAAGGTAAAATGCCAGAATACAATAGAAAATACAGGCAACTTGTTGACCCCCTCTGGCAAAAGGAATATCTGGGAAACTGTGATTGATGATAAGAAATAAAATAGGGAAGAAACTTGTCAGATACAGGCAGATAGCAAATATAATTGTAAAATATGGTTTTGGATATTTTGTTGAAAAAGCACACCTTAAAATAATTCGTTTCCCTTTCAGAAGGAAAAAAACAGAAATTCCTGCCCCTGTTAGATTAAGAAAAATGCTTGAAGAACTTGGTCCAACTTTTGTAAAAATGGGGCAGATTTTAAGCACAAGACCTGACCTTGTCCCAATTGAATACCTTATTGAATTTGAAAAACTTCAGGATTCAGCAGAACCAGTTGAATATGAAAAAATAAGAGGTGTTTTTGAAGATAATTTAAAATGTAAAATTGAAGATGTTTTTGATTACTTTGAAAAAGAACCAATTGCTTCTGCTTCAGTATCACAGGTTCATATTGCCTTTTACAAAGGAGAAAAAGTTGCTGTAAAAATTCAAAAACCAGATATTGAAGATAAAATCTATCTTGATATTGGGATTCTTTATGATATAGCAGAGTTGATAGAGAGATTTATAAAAGACGCAAAAATTTATAAACCAGTTAAAATTGTAGAAGAGTTTGAAAAAGCAATTAGAAAAGAAATTGATTTTTCTTATGAAGGAAGAAACATAGAAAGGTTCAGGAAAAATTTCTCTTCTTTTGAGGACATTGTAATTCCTGAAGTTTATAAAGAACTGACAGGGAATAAAGTTTTAACTCTTAAATATATAGATGGGGTGAAAATAACTGAAATTGATAAAATTGAAGGGATTGATAGAAAAGAATTTGTGAGAAAAGGGACAGAAATAATACTTAAACAGATTTTCCATGATGGACTTTTTCATGCTGACCCTCATCCCGGGAATATATTGATAACAAAAGATGGGAAAATATGCCTTCTTGATTTTGGGATTGTTGGAAGGTTGAGAGAAGAAGAAAAAATTGAGATTATAGGACTTTTAACAGGAATTATTAAAAACGATAGTGATAAAATACTAAGAATACTTGAAATAATGGGAAGTTTAGAAAATGAAGAAGTTGATAGAAAAAAATTGAAAAGAGAAATAGATGAGTATCTTGAAAAATACAGAGATATTTCAATAAAAGAGATAAACCTTAATGTCTTATTTGATGAAATATTTTCTCTTATGAGGAAATACAGTATATCAATTCCTGCAAGTTTTTCTCTTCTTGCAAGAACTGTTTTGACACTGGAAGGTGTTGCATCAATTATTTATCCTGAATACAATCTTTTTGAATATTTACAACCATATATAGTTGATTTTATGGAAAAGAAAGAAAGGACAAAATGGATTCTTAAAGATACTTTTAGAAGCATTTCTGATATTTACTATATTTTGAAAGAACTCCCTGAAACAGTTGAAGCATCTTTAAAAACAATAAGAAAAGGATATATAAATGTTGCTTTTGAACATAAGGGACTTGCCAATTTAACATCTACTCTGGATAAAGCCAGCAACAGGATTTCTTTCAGTTTAATAATATCCTCAATTCTTATATCATCTTCTCTTATAATGGTTGCAGGAAAAGGGCCAAAGATATGGGGTCATCCTGCTTTCGGAATAATTGGTTTCATAGCAAGTGGAATTTTAGGAATTTATCTCATAATTGGCATAATAAGAAGTGGAAGATTATAAATGGGGAGAAGCAAAGGATGAAAAAAATAATTATATTTGTATTTTTATTCTTTGTTGTGGACATTTTTGCTTTTGATATAAGGAAACCATCTTCAATTGATTGTTTTTTAGGATATGGAAAAGGACATCTTGAAAAAAAGCCAGATTATGAATTTTCAATAGTTGCTGTTGATTTTTCCTATCCTGTTTCAAGTGTGTGGGACTTTCAACTTGAACCATTTACTTCATATGTTTTTAACCCAGAGGGTAATTTTGAAGTGGGAATTGCTTTTTTCTTCAAATGCAATCTTTTCAAAAAGAAAAAAGTTTCATCATATATAAAGGCAGGAAGCGGAATTATTTATATTTCTCAGGATAATTATGAACAATCAACAGATGTAAATTTTGTTGATCAAATATGTGCTGGAATTAAATTTATGGTAAAAAAAGCAGTTTTTTTTATTGAATATAGATTCAGACATATTTCAAATGCTGGAATGAAACATCCAAATTCAGGACTTAATTCAAACATTTATCTTTTTGGTTTTACTATTCCTTTTTAAAAATGAAAATATCCATCCTTGCTGGTGAAATTTCTGGTGATAATTATGGAGCACTCCTTGCAAAGAACTTAAAACAATTATCTCCTCAAATAGAAATTTCTGGCACAGGTGGAGAAAAGATGAAAAAAGAAGGAGTGCAAATTATTGAAGGTATGCCAACAGGATATATGGGGTATTCATCTATTATCTTCAAATTACCTGAATATCTGAAATTTTTTAAAAAAGTGGTTTCTGAGATAAATAATACTAAACCAGATATAATTATTTTTGTTGACAATCCCGGTTTTAATTTAAAAGTTGCAGAAACACTTGGGAAAAAATTTTTAAAGATTTATTATATACCCCCAAAAGTTTGGGCTCACAATTATAAAAGAGTGAAAAAAATAAAGAGAAATATAGACCTTGTTATTCCAGTATTTCCATTTGAAAAAGAAATATATGAGAGAGAAAAAATCCCTTTTAAGTATCTTGGACATCCTGTTGTTGACCTTATTCAGAAAGGGGAGAAAATAGAAAAAAATAGAAAAATAATTGGGATATTACCAGGTAGCAGAATTCAGGAAGTTGAATATATGTTACCTGTGATTTTAAAAATTGTTTCTGATTTAAAAAAGGAACTTGATTTTGATATTTTTATATCATCTGCTAATGAAAAAATATACAGAGTTATAGAAAAAATAATAAAAGAAAAAAAAGTTATTGCAAATATTGTTAAAAGAAATCCCTATACAGTAATTGAAAATTCTGATGTGATTCTGGCAACCTGTGGCACTGTAAATCTTGAAGTTGCTCTTATGAATCGTCCTTTAATTGTATTTTACAAAACATCTTTTTTGAATTATCTGATTGCTTCATTTATGGTAAAATTAAATGTGGTAAGTCCTGTTAACCTTTTTCTTGAGGAGAAGGTAGTTCCTGAATATTTACAGAAAATACCAGAAGAAAAAGTGAAAGAAGATATAATAAATTTGATGAAAAAAGGAGAGATTTATAAAAAACAAATGCATTACTTTTCAATATTGAAAGAGAAAGCAGGAAATGTAGGTGTTAGTAAAAAGGTAGCCGAATTTATTTTTGATTTTTATAAATCAAAGGTAAAAAAATGTTGAAAGAATTTCTTAAACTTAAAAATTATGCAAGATTTAAATGGCATCTCCTGGGGGCAGGGATATTTTTTACAATTCTTTCTGTTTTTATGAATGGGGTTTCTTTCTCAACAATAGTTCCTCTGATGGATAAAGTTCTTGTTAAAAGAGAAAAAATAACTTTACCTGAAAATTTACCAGAAATTCTTAAAACAAAAATAACTCCATTTATTTATAAAATAAATCAACTTCCCCCCTTTCTTCTTCTGAAATACCTTCTTATTTTTATGGTAGGTGCTATATTTCTTAAAGGTATATTTTTCTATTTACAGAATTACCTTTACAGATATTTTTCAACAAGATTGTTAACAGACATAAGGGAACATCTTTACACCAAAATTATAACTTTATCAGAGGATTTTTTCTCAAAAAAGCAGACAGGGGAATTAACAACAAGAATAATCTATGATGTAGGACTTCTCAATGTTGCTTTTGAATCATTTCTACCTCGATTCCTTTTCCCAATATTTCTTGTTGCTTCTTATTTTATAATAATTTTTACAATTGACTGGAAAATGAGTTTCCTTTCATTGTTTATATTTCCTGTAATTCTTTTTCCTGTCTTTAAAATAGGGAAAAAGTTGAGAAAACTTGGTAAAAGAATTCAGATTGCCTATGGAGAAATAGGAAATGTTATAAATGAAAGTATATATGGGCAGCAGATTATAAAAGCATATAATAGAGAAGAATATATGAAAGAAAAGTTTAGAAAAGAAAATGAAAATATATTCAAAAATGTAATATCAATGGTAAAAAGATTACTTTTAATTTCCCCATTTACTGAATTTGCAGGAGCGCTTGCTTCAAGTGGACTTATTTACTATGGTGCTGTTAAGGTCATAAATGGAGGAATAAGTCCTGGTTTTCTTTTTTTATTTTTTGTTTCTCTCTTTTCTATGATAAGCCCTCTTAAAGGAATAGGACAGACATATGGATTGATGAAACAGGCAAGTTCTGCCTTACCCAGGATTTTTTCTATTTTAGATACTGAAAGTGCTGTTGTTGACGAAGGAAAAGAAATATTCAGAGGATTTGAAAATAAAATTGAATTCAGAGATGTGTATTTTTCCTTTGAGGGTAAGGAAGTTCTGAAAGGAATAAGTTTTACTGTAAGAAAAGGTGAAAAGATAGGAATAGTAGGTCCAACAGGAGTGGGGAAGACAACATTAATAGGACTTCTTCTAAGATTTTATAACCCTGATAAAGGAGAAATTTTAATTGATAGGAAAGATATAAGAAAATATATGATAACTTCAGTAAGAGAGCATATTGGTTTTGTTTCCCAGCAACCGGTTTTATTCCATACTACTGTAAAAGAAAATATAACTCTTGGTTTTGAAAATGAAGAAAGATTCAATGAAGTTATAAAAATGCCAGGGATTAAAGAATTGGTAGAATCACTACCTGATAAAGAAAATACTTTAATAGGTGAAAGGGGAATAACTCTATCAGGTGGGCAGATGCAACTTATTTCAATAGCAAGGGCAATTTATAAAAATCCTGAGATTTTGATTTTTGATGAGGCAACTGCTTCTCTTGATACAGAATCAGAAAAAGTAATACAGAAAGCAATAAATGAAACAATGAAAAACAGAACTTCTTTTATAATTGCACATCGTCTCTCAACTTTGAAGAAAGTTGATAAAATAATAGTTCTTAAAGAAGGGAAAATTATAGAAGAAGG
>CAZRDZ010000010.1:0-13944 GCA_964599135.1 uncultured bacterium | reverse complement strand
TGGAAATTTCAGAAGATTCTTTTTTGCCAGATTTTTTAATCTTATAACACCTGTTGTTGTTTCTTCTGTTGCTCCAATAACATTCTTTGCATAAGCAGGATTTTTATGAAGTGCAGCAATAAGGTCTCCACCATCATCAACAACAAGATTAAGATTTTTCTTCATAACTTTCTTTATATTTTCATAATACTCTTTTTCTGTTTCTCCTTTTTTTCCAAAAACAGAAATATTTTCTTTTTTTACAAGATAAGCAGCAACATCATCCTGTGTACTCAATGGATTAGAAGCACATAAATAGACAGTCGCCCCTGCTTTTTTGAAATTTATTACAAGGTTTGCTGTTTCAGAAGTTATATGTAAGCAACAACCAATCTTTATTCCTTTAAAAACTTTTTTCTTTGAGTATTCATTTCTCAAAAGGGAGAGAACTTTCATTTCGTTAAGAGCCCATTCAACTTTTTTTTCTCCATTGGCAGCAAGTTTAATATTTTTTATTGAATATTCCATTTAAATTTCCTTTTTGAAGATTTTTACTGAATCTGTTTTTTCCCATTTGAAGTCACTATCGTTTCTTCCAAAGTGTCCGTAGCAGGCAGTTTTTCTGTAAATTGGTCTTAAAAGGTCAAGTTTTTTTATAATCCCCGCAGGTGAAAGGTCAAAATTATTTCTAATAATTTTAACTATTTTTTCTTCCGGAATAATTCCAGTATTATATGTATTTACCATTATGGAGACAGGTTGTTTTTGTCCAATAACATAAGCAAGTTGAATTTCACATTTTTTAGCAATACCACTGGCAACAATATTTTTAGCGAGATACCTTGCAAAATAAGAAGCAGACCTATCAACTTTTGTTGGGTCTTTTCCTGAAAAACATCCTCCGCCATGACTTCCTACTCCTCCATAAGTATCAACTATTATTTTTCTTCCAGTAACTCCTGTATCAGCAACAGGTCCTCCAATTACAAATACACCGGTGGGGTTTACATAAATTTTCATTTTTTTACTTCTTATTTCAAAAGGTATAACTTCATCTATAACTGTTTCAATCAAGTCCTCTTTTATCTTTTTATTTGAAATTCCTGGATTGTGCTGTGCAGAAAGAACAATACTTTCAACTGTTTTTGGCGTTCCATTTTCATATAAAACTGTTACCTGTGATTTTCCATCAGGTCTTAAATAATCCAGTATTTTTTTCTTTCTTACTTCAGCAAGTTTCATTGTTAACTTATGAGCAAGTGTAATTGGAAGAGGCATTAACTCATCTGTTTCATCTGTCGCATATCCAAACATCATTCCCTGGTCTCCTGCACCTCCTTTATCAACACCAACTGCAATATCAGGTGATTGTTCCTGTATTGATGTTATTACTCCAACTGATTCATAATGAAAGCCAAAAGATGGGTCGGTATAACCAACTTCTTTAACCAGATTTCTAACAAGAGATGGTATTTCAACATATCCTTTTGTTGTTATTTCTCCTGCAACAAAAATTAATCCTCTTGTTGTTAATGTTTCACAGGCAACTCTTCCCATCTTATCCTGTTTTAAAACTTCATCAAGTATTGAATCTGAGACCTGGTCACATATTTTATCTGGATGTCCTTCTGTTACTGATTCAGATGTGAACAAAAAAGTTCTTTTCAATTTTACCTCCTTTTCAATAACTCCTTTAAATAGGATATTTCTTCAATTTCGGTCGGGTCAATTTTATTCATAAGAGCGAGATAATAACTAACCCAGTCGCCAAGAATAACAAGATAAATCATTTTCTCAAGAAATGAACTTCCTTTTGCGCTTATTTTTATTGTTTCAACATTTTTATTCTTGATTATTTCCTCAATTATTTTTAATCTTTTCTTAACCCTTTCATGTTCTTCTCCGTAATTGAAAAATAAACATACTATTTTTTTGATAAACCACTCTGGAAAGGAAAAGGACATAATTTCATTATGATTCATCTCAGGGAAAACATTTACAAATGAGAATGATTTAGAATTTTCAGCAATTTGTGTTTTCCATCTTAAAATACAAGGCAGGATATAATTGTCAGAGTATAGGAGAGGAATTTTATTATAAATTTTCTGTGCAATTTCAAGTGCTTTGTTTTTTTCTCTGGAAAAACTTTTAACATAATTTTCAATTTCTATAAAAAATTTTTCCTCTATTTCTGGTAATATATTCAGTTCTTTGAGTATTCTATAAGAGGAAAAAAACAAATAACCAAAAGCACATCTTGGAGGCATTCCCCCGGGAATTTTCAAAAAAGGCAGGTTTTCTTCCCTTGCAAATTTTTCCAGTTGCCCATCACTTGAAATAATAAAAATATTTGCTTTTCTTTTCAATCCCTCTTTATAGGCAGAAATTGTTTCTTCAGTATTTCCTGAATAACTTGTAGCAAAAAGCAATGTTTTTTCATCAACATAGGATGGAACATCGTAATCTCTATGAACTGAAAAAATTATCTTTGAATTTTTTTCAACAAGCACTCTAAGAATATCACCACCTATGGCTGAACCCCCCATACCACAAAAAACAACTTTATTAAATTCAATTTTTTCTGGTATAAAGGAAGGTAAAGTAGAGTATCCTTCTTTACAGTGCTGGTGAAAATTTATAAGTAAATCCCACATATTTGATTTATCTACCTTCTCTCTATCTTGTTTATCCATTTAATCTCCCTTCAATTTTTTCTTTAAAAATTCAACAATTTTATCATTTGTGTCAAATTTGAAAACTTCCTCTGAAATTTTCTTTAACTTTTCGTATTTACTATTAATTATGACTTCTTTTATCGTGGGTATTAGAAAAGGAGCCATACTCAATTCATCTATTCCCATTCCTACAAGAAGACAGGCAATTTCTGGAATGGAAGCCATTTCTCCACATATACCAACTGAAATACCATTTTTTTTAGCATTGTCTATTGTTATTTTTATCATTTTCAGAACTGAAGGATGACAGGGCTGATAAAGGTTGGTTATTTTTTCATTCAACCTGTCAACAGCGAGAGTGAATTGAATTAAGTCGTTTGAACCAATTGAAAAAAAGTCAACTTCTTTTGCAAGTTTATCTGAAATAAAAACAGCAGAAGGTATTTCTATCATAACTCCTAACTCCACATCTTTATATTCTTTTTTCTCTTTTTTCAAGTTCTCTTTTGCTTCATTGACGATTTTTTTCCCTTCTCTTACTTCTTCAAGTGTTGCAATCATAGGAAACATAATCTTTATGTTCCCATAAACTGAAGCACGGAGTATGGCTTTTATCTGAGATTTAAATATATCTTTTCTATCAAGGCAGAATCTAATCCCTCTCCATCCAAGAAAAGGGTTCAACTCTTTTTTCCCAGAAATATTTGGTATAAGTTTATCTCCGCCAATATCAATAGTTCGTATAATTATTGGTTTTTTTCCAACTTTTTCAGCGATATTTTTATAAGCAAGAAATTGCTCTTCTTCTGTGGGAAGGTTTTTTCTGTTTATATATAGATATTCTGTCCTGTAAAGCCCAATTCCATCATAGCCATTCTTTTCTGCTGAAACTATTTCTTCAGGAAACTCAATATTTGCCAGAAATTTTATATATCTGCCATCATTAGTTCTGGACGGTAATTTTTTTAAAAAATAGATTCTTCTTTTTCTTTTCTTTAATTCTTCTTTTTTCCTTTTATATTTATTAATAACACTGCCCACTGGATTTACAATTACTATTCCTTCTTCTCCATCAACAATAAGATTATCCCCATTCTGGACCTCTTCAGTTGCATTCCCAACTCCAATTACAGAGGGAATTTCAAGTGCTCTGGCTATTATGGCTATATGAGATGTTTCACTCCCTATATCAGTAATAAATCCTTTTACGAATTTCCTGTTTAAGGAAACAATTTGAGTTGTTGATAAATCATGTGCAACAATTATTTCTTCTTCTTTAAAAACCTTTGTAACTGGAGTTTTTCTCAGATTTGACACAATCCTTTCCACAACATCAAGAATATCTCTTCTTCTATCTTTCAAAAAATCATTTTCTTCTTTTCCAAAAATTTTGCCAATTTTCAAAACTATTTTCTTCAATGAACTTTCAACATTTAATTTCTCATTTTTTATTATTTTTGCTGTTTCATTCCTTAAATTTTCATCCTGAAGGAGAGATATATGGAAATTAAATATATCAGCATATTCTTCTCCAGCACTTTCTTTAAGATTTTCCTTTAAAATAGTTATCTCATCTATAGTTTTTTTAATGGCTTCGTCCAGGCGATTTATTTCCCCATTAACATCTTTTTTTGATATCTTATATTCAGGATATAGAAGAAAAGAATTTTTCCAGACAGAACACTTTCCTATTGCAATATCAGAATATACACCGATACCTTTTAACTTTTTCATTCGGTTCCTTTCTTCAAAAAACAAAACTTAATTTTTTTATCCTATGTTATTAATTTTCTTCTCATCTTCCTTTATTAAATCAATAACTTCTTCTGGATTTTTTGCATCTTTTAGGGCATTTCTGAATACTCTATCTTTCAGCAATCTTGCAATTTTAGCAAGTGCTTTTAAGTGAAGTCCAACCGATTTTGTTGGAGCAAGAACCAGAAATATTATATTAACTGGCTCTCCATCAAGAGAATCAAAATCCACACCTGTTTTTGAAATTCCAAGAGCAGAAACTAAATTTTCTATCTGGTCACTTTTCGCATGGGGAACTGCAATTCCCTGTCCAATTCCAGTTGAGCCAAGTTTTTCTCTTTCCATAACTGTTTCAAGTATTTCTTTTTCATTTTTAATATACCCATTTTCTTTTAATTTTATAAGCAATTCTTTAATTGCATCTTCTTTTGTTCTACTTTTCATTCCAACTATTACACAGTTCTTATCAAGAAAATCAGTTATTTTCATTTCTCTCTCCTTTTTGAGTTTTTAAATGTGCTTTTATTTTCTGTTTTTGTCAACAATTCTATCATGTAGTTGCCTCAATTTTCTTTTAGTTCTATCTATTAAAAAGTCAATACATTTTGCAATGTCATTTTCCTTTTCTTTAAGAAATATTATATGATTTTTTGTGTGAATATCAATTTCTGCTACATAAAATGGTCCTTCTTTTTTTATAAAAATCTCGGCATTTCCTTCATCAAAAATAAACTTTCCGAGATTTTCAACTTTTTTATTTAAATATTCTTCAAAACTTTTGTCAATCTCTACATTTGAATGAATACTAATTTTCATCTCTCCTCCTTTTCTAAAATTGTCATCTCAGGAAAAAAGAAATGCAAAATTTCTTTATAGTTCTTCCCTTTTTCAGCCATTCTTCTTGCACCCCACTGACACAATCCAATTCCATGTCCATATCCTCTTCCTTTAAAGATGAAATATATACCTTCTTTTTTCACATTGAATAATGTGCTCGGTAGAATTTTGGGATTTTTAAAATTTACTTTTCCTGTCTTTTCATTTATTACAAGTCGCATTTTGTATCCTGTTAATTTTAGTGTTTTACCTTTTTCATCTTTTAATTTCAACCATTCAACTCTTCCTGATGGGTCTCTTTTTATAATTTCAATATCTTTTATATTATCCATACCAAAAATTTTTGATAGGTAATCACTGCTGAATTTTTTTTCCCAATTAGAATAAGGACTATCTTCACAATATGGGTCGTTTACCGCATCAATACCTGAATAATTTCCTCCCCAGACAAAAACTGGTAATGTTGTCTTTCCACCACAGCAGGCATGGAAAAATACTTTTGCAACTTTTCCATTAAAGATTAAAATTTCTCCTTTTGTTTCATTTACTGCATTGGCAATTTTTTGACTTTTGCAGATTCCATAAGATTGGTGATATATTGAATTTTTTATATCATAGGGCAAACCATTCTTCCTGTTTTCCTCCCCTTTCCAGAGTAAATATGTTCTTGAAACCACTGCCTGTGCTTTTAATGCTTCAAAGGGCCAGTTACTATCCATTTCTTTTGATAAAACACCGCAAAGATATTTTTCCATATCCATTCTGTTTAAAATCAAATATTTCCCTTTATATTTTTTAACAGTAATTTTACCTGGATATAAGGTTTTATAATTCTTTATTTTCTGGTATGGATAATTTTTGTATTCACCAAGACATAATGTAATGGTCTTTGCCTGTGATAAACTGGTAATTAAACAAAAATAAAAAATAATTTTATTTCTCTGGAATAATTTTAACATTAACATTTCCTTTTATTTGTAAGGTATTCTTTTCTAAGAAATAATAGATTTTTTCCCCTGAGAAAACATTTTTTCCTCTTCTTATCACAGGAGAATTCTCCATAATCATTTCCTTTTTTTTATTACTATATGTTAGTTTACCACATTCTGCTTCCATTATTATTTCCTTTGTTCTTTTATCTTTCTGGACAATTTTTACATTCCCGGTGAATATAACACTTTCTATCTGCTTATTTTCAGGATTAACTTCTATCTCTGCTTTTCCTTCTTTTCCTGTTTTTATCTCTATCACTTCTATTTTTCTATCTATCAAAAGAGATGGTTTTTTTACTTTTATGTTTTCACTTTTGATTTCACTTGCTTCTCCATCAATAAATAGATTGATTTTATTTGAGAATTGTTTCAGAGAAAATTTCTTTATTAAATTACCTGATTTAATTTCATTATTTTTCACTTCTTTTTTATTGCATCCAATCAGAAGCATAAAAGAAATTATTATTAAAACATTGAGAAGTATTTTTCTTTTATTTTTTCCCATTTTCCCATCCTTTTTATTAATTCCTCAACTCCTTCTCTGAAAGCGCCTTCTCCTCCTTTTTTAGTGCATATATAATCAGCGTTCTTTTTTATCTCCTCAACTGCATCATAAGGACATATTGAAAAACATGATTTTTTCATTGGAATAAGGTCTGGTAAATCATCTCCCATATAACAAATATTCTCCCATCTAATATTGTTTGCTTTTAAAAATTTTTCTATAAAGTCATACTTTTTTTCAACTCCTTCAAAATATAAATTTACTCCGAGAGAAATAAATCTTTCCTTCGTTTGAGATGATGATTTACTGCTTAAAATAACTGGTTCTATATCTATTAATTTCAATAATTTTATTCCCAATCCGTCTTTTACATTAAACTTTCTGTATATCTCTCCCTTATAAAAAAATATATTCCCATCTGTCATAACTCCGTCAATATCCGAAATAAAAAATTTTATTTTTTTAATATTCAATTCTAAATTCTTTTTTTCCTAAAAGGTCATGCAGGTGAATTATACCTTTTGGTATTTTGTCTTTATCAACTATTGCAAGACAGGTTATTTCATACTTTTCCATAATTTCCATCGCTTTGACTGCAAGAGATTCTTCATCAATCGTTTTTGGATTTTTCGTCATTACATCTTTAACTTTCAAATTTTCAAGGACTTTTCCTTTAGCAATCAATCGTCTTATATCTCCATCTGTTATTATACCTTTTAATTTCCTGTTTCTATCCACTGCAAGAGTAAATCCAAGATTTTTTCTATTTATTTCTTTTATTCCATCTATAAGAAATTCATCTTCAAAAACAATCGGGATGTTATTCCCTGTTTGCATAATATCTTTAACTCTTAACATTAATCGCCTTCCCAGATTTCCCCCTGGATGAAAGAATGCAAAATCCTGTTTTTGAACATTTTTTATATTCATAAGAGTAAGAGCAAGAGCATCTCCTATAACAAGTGCCGTTGTTGTGCTTGAAGATGGTATAATTCCAAAAGTATCTGCTTCCTTTATTTCACCTGTTTCAATAGCAATATCACTGTATTGCCCTAATGTGGAGTTTTTTGTTGCTGTTATAGAAATAATTTTTGCTCCTATTTTTTTAATGGAAGGGACAATTCTAATTAATTCATCTGTTTCCCCACTGTTTGAAATTAAAAGAACTATATCATTTTTTGATACAACTCCAAGGTCACCGTGAACAGCATCTCCTGGATGTAAAAAGATAGAAGACACACCTATGGAAGCAAGAGTTCCAACAATTTTTCTCCCGATAATTCCACTTTTTCCCATTCCTGTTACAATAACTTTTCCTTTACAATTTTTAAATTCCTCTACTGCTTCTGCAAAACTTTCTCCAAGATTTTCTTTAACTCTGTTTAAATTTTCACATTCAATTTCTATTATTTTTTTACCGCTTTCTATTATTTCCTTTTTACTCATTTTTTCCCGATTGATGTATTTTTTTTAAAGTTATAAGAATTTTTTCAATATCCTGAAGTTTTACCATATTGGGTCCATCTGAGAGTGCTTTTTCTGGTTCAGGATGAACTTCCATAAATAAACCATCAACTCCAACAGCCACTGCTGCTTTTGCAAGATATGGAGCCCACTGACTGTTTCCACCTGATTTTCCCCCCATCCCTCCTGGTTTTTGAACACTATGTGTTGCATCAAAAATTATAGGATAACCATAACTTCTCATAAGAGGGATACCTGTAAAATCAACAACAAGATTGTTATATCCAAAACAGACACCTCTTTCTGTTATCAGAAGGTTTTTATTTCCTGTCGTTTCAAATTTCTCTATTATATTTTTTATATCCCATGGAGCAAGAAATTGTCCCTTTTTTATATTAACAGGTTTTCCAGTTTTTCCTGCTTCTAAAATTAAATCGGTCTGTCGTGAAAGAAAAGCAGGTATCTGTAATAAGTCAGCAACTTCTGCAACTTTCTCAATTTGTGTTACACAATGGACATCAGTGGTAATTGAT
Source organism: uncultured bacterium (assembly GCA_964599135.1). Lineage (GTDB taxonomy): Bacteria > Ratteibacteria > UBA8468 > B48-G9 > JAFGKM01 > JAGGVW01. Next base: position 5,204 of record CAZRDZ010000010.1, on the reverse strand, counting down.
ATATTTAATTTTTGTTTTAAATTATTTAAAATTTCCAGTCCTTTTTCAATACCTGGACCTCTGTATGACTTTATGGATGTTCTATTTGCTTTATCATAAGATGTTTTAAATATAAATGGTATTTTATGGTTTTCACAAATTTCTTTCAATTTTTCAGCAATGTAAAAAACTAATTCTTCATTTTCAATAACACAGGGACCAGCAATTAAACAAAATATATTTCCTCCGCCTATTTTAATATTGTTAATTTTAATTTCTTTTGTCATTTTAATAAGATATATTAACCAGGTGGCCAGTTCATAATTCTCCCACCAAGTAAGTGAAAGTGTATATGGTCAACACTCTGTCCTGCCCACTTATTAGTATTTATAACAATTCTATAACCTTTCTCTTTAATTCCCAATTTTTCAGCAATTTTTGAACACACAATAACCATTTTTCCAAGTAATTTTTCATCATCAGTATCGTATAATTTCTCAATATGTTTTCTTGGAATTACAAGTATATGAACTGGTGCCTGAGGATTTATATCTTTTATAGCAATACAATCATCATCTTCATAAACCTTTTCTGAAGGAATTTCCCCTTTTACAATTTTACAAAATATACAATCACTCATTTCCCCTCCTGTTTTAATTTTTTGGGGACTTTTTCCTCTGTATATGATTGAATGATATCTCCTTCTTTAAAATCTGAAAAATCCGAGACCATTATTCCACATTCAGTATTTTTCCCAACTTCTTTCACACTTTCCTTAAATCTTTTTAAACTGGAAAGGACTCCCTCATGGATAATTTTTCCATCTCTGATAATCTTTACCTTTGAATTTATAACGACTTTCCCATCAACAACGATACATCCTGCAACCATCTGGTCTTTCCCTATTTTAAACACTTTTTTTACAACTGCCTGACCATTAAGAACTTCTTTTATTTCGGGAGAAAGCATACCTTCAATTGCTCTTGTCAACTCATCAATCAATTCATATATTACATTATAGGTTTTAATTTCAATCCCTTCTCTTTTAGCAAGTTCTTTTGCTTTTGGTTCAACTGAAACATTAAACCCAATAACAATCCCATTTGAAGCAGATGCAAGAAGAACATCTGACTCGGAAATTGCTCCTGTTCCACTATGTATAATAGTTATTTCTACTTCCTCCTGCGGTATTTTTTCTATTGATTTTTTAATTGCATCAATGGAACCCGATGTGTCACATTTTAATATAATTTTTAATTCCTTTGCTGTCCCTTTTTCTATTTCTTTATAAAGGTCCTCCAGTGTTATTTTTTTCACTGGTAAATATGAAGTTTTTTCTTCTTTTCTCTGTTCAACAATTTTTTTTGCTTCTTTTTCTGATTTAACAACCTGAAATTTTTCTCCAGGAGTGGCAATGTCATGGGCTCCAAGTATTTCAACAGGAGTGGAAGGACCTGCCTGGTTTAATTTATTTTCTTTATCATCAAACATTGCTTTTACTTTTCCCCATGTGCTTCCTGCTATGAATGGGTCGGAAATTTTAAGTACACCTTTTTGAATAATTACTGAAATTAAAGGGCCTTTTTTCTTATCAAGTTTGGACTCAATAACAACTCCTTCGGCTGGTCCAGTTGGGTCTGCTTTTAACTCCAGCATTTCCCCAACCAGAATTATCATTTCAAGAAAGTCATCAATTCCTTCACCTGTAACTCCAGAAACGGGTACATATACAGTATCTCCACCCCAATCATCAGGGACAAGACCTATTTCTGAAAGTTGCTGTTTTACTTTATCAATGTTTGCATTAACCTTATCAATTTTATTCACAGCAACAATTATTGGAACATTTGCACTCCTTGCATGGTCAATTGCTTCAATTGTTTGTGGTTTAACTCCTTCATCAGCCGCAACGACAAGAACTACAATATCAGTTACTTTTGCTCCCATTGCTCTCATTGCTGTAAATGCTTCATGTCCAGGGGTATCAATGAAAACAATTGGATGTTTATTAACTGTAATTTTATATGCTCCAATCTTTTGAGTAATCTTTCCTGGTTCCTGTTCTGCTACTTTTGTCTTTCTGATTGTATCAAGGATTGTGGTTTTTCCATGGTCAACATGTCCCATAATTGTGACCACAGGTGCTCTTGGAACAAGATTTTCAACTTTTACTTCCTGTTTCTCTTTTTTCTCAATTTCCTTTTTTTCAATAGTCCAGGTAAATCCTTTTTTCTCACATATCTTTTTTATTGTTTCTGTATCAAGTTTTTGATTTATATTTGCAAGGACTTTCATCTCCATTAAATCTTTTATCAATTCGGCAGATGAAACATTCAATTTTTTAGCAAGTTCTCCAACAGTTTCATCTCCTTTAATTTTAATTTCTGGTATTGTTTTCTCAACAGATTTAGATGTTTTCTCTTCTTTTTTAACGGGAGGAGTGGGAGTTTCTTTTTTACCCAGGTGTTCTTCTATTATAGTATATTCTTTATCAGTTATGGAACTCAGTGTCTTTTTATTTTTTACTCCTGCTTTTTCAAGAATATTGATTACTTCTTTATTTGGAATGCCCAGTTTTTTTGCAATTTCATATAATCTCATTTTTCTATTTTGGTAAACTGTTCTGCTTTTTTAATAATTTCTTTTGCCTGTTCAACAGGAATTTGTAATATGGAAGAGATTTTTTCCGAACCAGCATTCAGTAAGTCATTTATTGAGTTATACCCATTTTTTGCAAGGGTTTTTACCATATCATCTGTAATCCCTTCAATAACACTTATTGCAGGTTTTTCACCTTCAGAAAATTCTGATTTTTTAAAAACTTTAATCTCCCAGTTTGTTAATTTAGAAGCCAGACGAACATTCTGTCCTCTTTTTCCTATAGCAAGGAATAATTGCTCATCATCAACTATTGCAATTGCTTCCTTTTTCCCTTTTTTAAGAATAACTTTCTCACATTTCGCAGGGCTCAAAGAGTTCTTGATAAATTCAGCAATGTCTTCACTCCACTTGATTATTTCTACTTTTTCACCATTCAACTCTTTTATTATACTTTTTATCCTCTGAGATCTATTTCCTATACATGTTCCTATTGGGTCAACCTTTTCATTCTTTGACCAGACAGCAATTTTTGTAAGGTCGCCAGGAAATCTTGCTATTGCTTTAACCTCAATAATTCCTTCTTTTATTTCAGGCACTTCATTTTCCAGCAATTTTAAAACAAAGTTAAGATGGGTTCTTGAAACAATTAATTGATATATACCTCTATTTGGTTCTCTAACTTCAAGTAAATATGCTTTTACTGGTTGCCCAATTTTAAAATAATCACTTGGCAACTTATGATGCTGGGGTAAAAGGGCTTCTGCTTTACTCACAGAAATTACAATATGACCATCTTCAAATCTTTCAACTGTTCCACTAACAACTTCTCCTTCAAGTTCTTTAAACTCATGGTAAATAGTGCTTTTTTCCGCTTCTCTCAATTTTTGAATAATAACCTGTTTTGCTGTTTGGGCTGCTATTCTTTCCCATGGGAAAGAAGGAGGAGGGACCTGTGCCCCTTTTTCATTTATGAACTTTATTTCACCTGTTTCAGGGTCTATCTTTACGCTTATATCTTCAGGAAGCCCTGCTTTTTTCCTGTAAACAGAAAGAAGTCCCTTTTCCAGTGACTCTATCAAGTACTTTCTTTCAATTCCTTTTTCTTTCTCCCAGTAATCCAATAAAAAAACCAACTCATTTTTCATCTTTTTCAACCTCCTTTTTTAATTTTAGTAGATTTCTCTTTTATTGTCAACATCTGTATAATTATCAGAGAGAATTGTCTGGTGTGTTATAATAAAGTGAAATAAGGAGAAATAATGAAAAAAAACAAAATCAAAGCAGAAGATATAATTAAGATGATGAAAGAATTTTCAAGAAAAACAGGGATAGAAATCTATCTTGTTGGAGGATATATAAGGGATAGGTTATTAAGAAGAAAAAGTATGGATGTTGATTTCGTTATGGAAAAAGATGCTTTAAAAGTTGCCAGTGAATTTTCAAAACATTACAATCTACCTGCTCCTGTTTTCTATGGAAGATTTGGAACTGCTATGGTGGAAGTAGATAGAATAAAGGTTGAGTTTGCCACAGCAAGAAAAGAAAGTTATCCTGAAAATTCAAGAAAACCTGCTGTAGAAAAATGCGATATTTATCAGGACCTATCAAGGAGGGACTTTACAATAAACGCTATTGCTGAAAATCTTATTACAGGGGAGATACTTGACCCTTTTGATGGAAGGAAGGATATAAAGAGGAAAATTATAAAAACACCTGTTGACCCTGATAAGACCTTTTATGATGACCCCCTTAGAATTTTGAGAGGTGTTAGATTTGCTACAAAATTGAAATTTACAATAGAAGAAAATACAAAAGATGGGATGAAAAAAAATGCTTCAAGATTGAGTATAGTCAGTCAGGAAAGAATAACAGATGAAGTTTTAAAAATTCTTTCTGCTCCAACACCTTCTATTGGTTTTTATCTTATGGATGAAATCGGTATTCTTGAAATTATACTTCCCGAAATTTCTGCACTTAAAGAGAAAAGAACAGACCACCCCTGCAAAGACCTTTTTGAGCATACTTTAAAGACACTTGATAATATAAGCAAACACACAAGGAATGTTTATTTAAGATTTTCTGCTCTTCTTCACGATATAGGTAAACCATATACATTGAGGGTTGAGAACGGAAAGGTAAGTTTTCACAGACATGAATTTGTTGGAGAAAAAATGAGTTATAGAATTTGTAGAAGGATGAAAATTGGTGAAGAAAACGCAAAATTTATTGGAAAACTTATAAGATACCACTTAAGACCTCATTTACTTGCAAAGGAAAATCCAACTGACAGTGCTTTAAGAAGATTTATAAAAGAAATTGGTAAAGATATGAAAGCACTTTTTACTCTTGCCAAAGCAGATATCACAAGTAAAAATGAAGTTAAAGTAAAAAGAGCAATTGAAAAACTTGAAAATCTTGAAAAAAGAATAAAAGAAATAAATAAAAAAGACAGATTATCTTCATTCAAACTTGCAATAGATGGATTTGTAATAATGGATATTCTTGGGTTAAAACCAGGGAAAGAGGTTGGTTTTGTTAAAAGTTATCTTGAATCACTTGTTCTTGACGGGAAAATCCCGAATAAAAAGAGATACTTGAAAAAATATTTACAGGAAAATAAGGAA
>CAZRDZ010000009.1:0-14791 GCA_964599135.1 uncultured bacterium | reverse complement strand
TGTTCCAATTAAACTACTTAAAATAACAACAATAAGAATATAAAAAAATTTCATAGAAAAATTATACCATATCAATCAGAAGAGATAAAGCAGCCAGGCGTTCCAAACCCGGTTTGGTCTTATTTAAAAGTTAATTTCAAGATTTATTTCTGGATACTCTTTTTGAATTTCTTTATATATTTTTTCTGCCTTTTCTTTTTCACCTTTCTTCTCAAATATCTTTCCTTTTAAAAAAAGAGCATAGGGGATATAAGGATTATCCTTTGAGCATATTTTCAAAAAAATATCAATTTCATTGAGTGCTTTATCCTGTCTATTTTCAAGAAAAAACAACCTGCTTTTCAGAAGGGACCAGGAACTATCAATTTTAGCAAGAGGAACTTCATTTCCCCAGTTCTTTAATTTTTCTTCTGCTGTTAAAAAATCTTTTCTTTTTATATAATAGATTACCTGTTGAGCATAAAAAGCATTTCTCATACTGTAATTTTTTTTATCTGTAAATTTCTCATATATTTTTTTTGCTTTTCCCCCCTCCCCTTTTATTCTATAAATATCTCCTATTCTTATTTCTGCCTGTCTTTTTAATTTTTCATCTTTTGTTTTCATAATTTTGTCAAGTTGTTTTTTTGCTTCGTCAGTTTTTCCCATCTCTATTTCTAATTCAGCAAGTTCTAAAAGATTTTCTATTTTTTCAGGATTTTTTTCTATTATTTCATAATAGAGTTTTTCTGCTTCGTCCAATTTCCCTGTTTTTATTAAAAGTTCTGTTAGAATTTTCATAAATTTATATCTTTCTTCATCTGTTTTTGCTTTTGATTTTAAAACTGAATAACATTTTGATGCTTCTTCAACCTTTTCATAACTTAAATAAATCCGGGAAAGAGCATAAAGGCAGTTGTAAGGTAATTTTGAATAATCATATTTTTTAAATTCTTTAAAATATTCATAATGTTTTTTTGAAGGGATATATGTTTTTGAATAGTCCTGTTCTACATATACTTTCATTGTAATTTTATCTGTTTTTCCGTTTTTATCCCTTATGAATAAAGACACATTATAAAAATCAGGTAAAAGATAGGTATGAGAAACAATTTTCCCATTTCCTTTCTGCCCATCCCCAAAGTCCCATTTCCTTTCAATTATATCTGATTTTGAATTTGATAAGTCAGTGAATTTATAAGTTATTAAGGACCATTTATCTCTTCTTAAATAGTGTGTATTTTCCCAGTTAAAATCAGCAGTTATATCTTTCCCCTGTTTTTCTGTCTTAACAACTTTTCCGTAATAAACAGGTATAAAAAATTTTTCAGGGATTACAACAAATCTCCCTTTTTTATTTTTTATTGAAGCAACTGATACAATTCTCCACCATTTACATAACTGGAGATACTGGAATTTATGTTTTCCTGCTTTAAGGTAAATGGAACCTGTTTGATGTGGTTTTACATATGGAACTGCACGGTGCCAGCCAGGCCAGTCAGCAACAAGTTTCCCATCAATAAGGATAAAAGAAGGACCATCTGATGAAGTAGCAAATTCATATTTCCCTGTCTTACTGTAAAAATAGCCAGTGTAGATTTTTACTATATGCCTTTCAGGACCAAAAGGATTTAAGGAATCCCAGACCTTTTTAACAAAAGTTCTTCCAATAAGCCCTTTTCTTTTGCTTTCTTCTATTATTTTTTTAACTCCTCCGTCATTTCCAGATTTCCTGTATATTTCAAGCATTAATCCTGCTTCTGGTTTCCAGTTATAATATTTTTTCTTTGCATTCCTGTTTCCATAATAGATATAATATTTTTTTTGAGAAACAGGGAATGATATTTGATATTGATTTCCTTTACCATAAAATACAGGGAAAAATTCAATCTCTTTTCCTTCTTCATCAACAACTCTTATATCTCTACCGTCTTCCATAGCCGATGCTTTAAAAATAACAACTCCTGTTTTTTCTTCTGAATTTTCAGGGATTTGAAAAACAATCTCTTTTCTATACTTCCATTCTGCATTCCACCAGTTAGATGAATAACTGCTCAATGTAAGAAAGAAAAGTATAAAAATTATTTTTTTCATTGTGATTTCTTTACCATTTCAATTTTATCAAAATATACTTTACCCTGTTTTAAATAAGAATAAATTTTTATTCTGAACCATTTAACTTCTGATTTTGTAAAAATAATATTAAATGTGTAATCATTCCAGTTATTATCTGGATGAACAAAACATTCATTTCTTTCAATTCGTCTTTTTCTCCCTTTTACAATCCCCCATCCTTCAATAAAAATAATAACTTCTGGATTTTCACTTTTTACTTTCAATTTTAAAATATATTTAGAAGGGGTTTTTATTTCTCTGAAAATTGAATAGACCCACATTCCTTCACCAGATGCCTGTTGTTTATTCAATTCAAAAGATATAATTCCTTCCTTTTTATCCCATTTTACTTCCTTAAAAGTATTTTTCCATCCATAGGGGAAGTTTTCCCCATCTTTGAAATCGCCATTTATAATAATATTTTTACCATCTACCTTTCCCTTTGTTGGATAAATTTTAAAAAAGACAGGGTTTGAAAAGTTATTTTTATATTTCAATCTTACAGTAAATTCCGCCGGTAAAACAACAGGGTAATAATAAAATGTAAATGGACAGAAAGACACAAATTTTTCACCCTGTTTAAGATTTAATTTTAAATTTCCGGGTTTTGGTTCCGGGGGGATGTAATTTGTAAAGTTCTCAATAACTTTTCCATTTGCTTTAACTTCAAGTTTAAAGTCATCACCTATAAACAGGTAATTTTTTTCTCCTGGCTGTAAATATTGAAAATTCAAAAATTCAGTTTTATCTCCACTGTTTATAAATTCAACCTTTAAGATAACTTCTTCTTCTACCTGAAATGTATTTTTGGGAATTGAAATTTTAATTTTTATATCACCTTTAAGAAAATACGCCAGAAAAATAAAAATAAGTAAATATTTTTTCATTTTTATTCACTCATCAATTTAAGATATTTCACAACAACTTTTTCATAACCATCGGGAATTTCATCTGTCCAGAAACTATTTTTAGAGATATTTCTCAATTTAGTTCTTTTTATCTTTTCTGTTTTAAGAAGCAGTTGCTTTGTAATTGTTTCATTTGCCTGTTTTAAATTTGATATAATTTTGCTTTTTGTCTTCATAAGGTCTGTATATTTACCTGATTTTAATTGAATTTGAAATTCTTTCATTGCTTTTATAGAAAGTTCAAGTTGTGGATTATATACATTCCTTATCTTCAATTCTTTTAAAACTTTCTCTGCTTTATCAACAATTTCTTTTTGCTTCTTTGCAAGTAAATCGTATTTAAAATTGTATTCTTCTACAGGTCCTCTCAATCCTTCAGGACCCCACCCACTTACTTTTCCACCGCCTGTGGGACCAAGAGGACTTTGTTTACTTTTATCCTGAACCTGCCCTGGTTCAAGATTATCAGGAGTTAATCTTGCAGGTGTTTTCCTTCCTCCTTTTCCTGTTGCTGTTTTCTCAACCATTTCTCCATAAGACCTTCCTGTCCTTCCTTCTCCACTTCTTCCACCAATTTCCTGTTGATTTGGCATAAGATTCCCTGTTATTCCTTTCGCACTCATATTACTTATTGGTCCATCACTTACTCCCCATCCAGCCCCTTTATCTAAACTATCCATCCAGGAACTTGTCAAATCCTCAATTTCTTCTTTCATATCTTCTTCTTTTTCAATTAAGTCCCCTATTATATCTTCAAGTTCATCAGGAAGTTCTGCTTCAGGAACATCATACTCCTTTGATGGTTCAACAAGGTCCCATTTTATATTATCAGGATATTCTGCCAGCCATTTTTCAAGATTTGATGTGATTTCTTCTGCTTTTTCAAGTCCTATTTGACTTTCGCTTATTGCCATATGAATTGCTTTTTTCTTTATATTTTCGTTTGATTTCTGAACATGTGAAAGCATTTCAACAAGTTCATCAGATAAAGTAAATTCCCCTTTTGTTTGTTTTCCAAGTTTATCAAGGTCATTCACCATCTTCTGAAAAATATTAAGGTATTTATCCTGTGTTTCTATTATGTTCTGTAAGTCCTTCTCTGATGAAAGATTTTTAATCTGACTGATTTTTTTTGCTGCTTCAATCAGGTTTTTCTCATCATTTATAAAACTCTGAAGTTGCTTTTTTATTTGCTCTGCTATTTTCTTCATCTCTTCCATTTTTTCACTTTCTTCAAAAATTTTTTCTTTTTCAGATACTTTTGAAAAAGGATAAATGTAGAAAATTGATGACCTTCCTATATTAGAAGGAATTTTGTTATCATAACATTCGGCATAATAGTAAAAAGGTAATTTTGTATCTTCAGGTAAATAAAAGGAAAAATTTATTTTTTTCTCCTGTATTCCATTTAGATTTAAAGAAAGAAGTTTTTTGTCTTTATCTGAAATTTCTCCTTCTCCTGAATTCCCTTTCAAAATAACTTTTTTAATTCCAAAATCATCATTAGCAACAATTTCAATATCAATTTTTTTCTTTCCATATAAATCTTTACCTGGCTTTACGATTTCAACAAATGGGGATGAATCATAAATAATATCAATTTTTTTTCTTTCTGTTTTATAAAATTTCTTTTTCACCGGGTCAAAAAACTTAAATTCGTAAAGAGCAGGAGTTGATATATCAAAGTTAAAGGTCTTTCTACTGGAAAGTCCATCATCAAGGAAAATATCACCATTACTTAAAATAAGAAATGTTTTCCCCACTTTATTGTTAAAAAAAACATCCATTTTCACTTTTGAATTTTCAAATAAACTAAATGAAGAGAAAGATATTTCTTTTCTTTCGTTTTCTTTTTTTGTATATTCCGGGTATTTAATATAAAGAATTATTTTTTTTATCCTGGTTTTCTCTCTAATTTTTACATAATACCAGGTAGATATAAAATTTTCTCCCGATATTCTATAATAAAATGGGGTATTAACAGAAGGTATAAAATAGGAATAAAATGTATTATGTTTTTCCATCTTTTTTGTTTTAATTTCTCCATCCCTTATTTTTATAACAGGAACTTTTTTTGATTTTATGAAGCACTTTATCAAAAGATTATCTCCCTTTTCTACTTCACAATTACCGGGTTCAATATAAAAAGCAGGATTTTTTGCTGTAAAAAGAGCGAATAAATTGTTTTTATATCTATCTGGAGTAAATAGAAGAGAAAGAATAAGAAGAGAAAATGAAATTATAAAAATTCTCAATGTATAAAATAATTTCCTTTTATCAATAAGTGTGTATGGATGAAGATTTTTTATAATTTCAACAGTATCATTTCTTAATTTATTTATAAAAGATACCGGATAGATATTACTGAAACTCAATTGATAGGAATTTATAAGGTGATTATTTATTTCTTTTCTTTCTTTCTCAATTAAACAGGCAACATCTTCAAGAGAGAGTTTTTTAACTTTAAAAATACTGAAAAATGTTTTAGTAATTGCAAATATCAATAATATAAAAATAAAAAACCTTAAAAAGAGGAATAAATCAGGATATGGGAAGAAAAAAGTTAAACAGATAGAAATAAGTAAAGTTAGAATTAAAATTGAAAGAGAATAAAAGATTTCTTTCAATAAGATATTTTTTAGCAGTATCTTTTTATAAATTTCAAGATAACTTTTTATAAAATTAAAAGAATCTATCATCTCTCACCTCTAAATATTACCATATTTTCTTTTCATCCACCAGGAAACATTAAGCAGGGTAAAAATAAGAAAAATTATAAAAATTTCTTCTTTTCTATAAATACCAATTTTTTTATAAATTATTTTTCTTTTCAATTTCAAATTTATTTTTCCTTTTAATTCCTCTTCAGGGATATAATCCCCCTTCAAAGAACTTACAATTGATTTTAAATAATTCTCGTTTCTTTCTATTTTGAGAAATTCAGGATTTGAATAAACTGTAATCAGTTTGTATGTTTTCATTTTTCCACTTACAAGTTCTATTACATAATTTCCCTCTTGTTCAGGTATAAATTCAAATTCACCACTCTTATTAATATTTAGACCTGTTCTGGTTCCTTTCTGTATATTTTTTAAATAAAGATAAATATCTTTTTTCTCTGATTGAGTTGTTTCAATAATTCCTTTAATTTTCTCTCCTGAAAAATACTTTCTCCCTGAAATTTTTATTAGAGGTATTTTTGTCCCTTCTTTTAAATAGTTTGCTGGTGGGGCAAGATAATAAATTATTCTTGAAAGTAGTTTCTCATATATAGTTTTATTTCCAGAGATATACCATTTCCACAGGTTATCAGTATTTAGACAGAGAACTTTTCCCTCTCCATAAATTTTACAGGCAAGAAAAGGATATTTACTGGAATTTATTATAGAAAAAGAACCTTCATTAAGTTCAGTTATATTAATTGATGAAACAGATGGCAGTTCCTTTATATTAAAAACAGGAATGTTTTTCCCAACAGGGGAAAGAGTTAGAGGGAATTTTCCATATTTTAAGTTTTCATCTCTACTTCTTACAGGAATAATTTCTTTAAGAGATGTTTTTTCTACCCCTTTTAGGAAGTTTTTTCCACCCAGTAATATAATCCCTCCTCCATTTTCAACAAATTTTTTGATATTGGTTATCTCTTTTTCAGAAAATGAGGAAAAAGAAATGTCTCCAATAATTATAATATGAAAATTGTTAAGTGTCTGATAATTGGTGAATAATCCATTTTCAATTTTGATTTTTTCCCCTCCTTCTTGCTGATACAGTGTTTTACCTATTTTTACAAAAAATACAGGTATTACCTTTGAATAACCTGATAAAAATCTCGTTAAATACTTATATTCCCATCTTAAATACCCATCCACATAAACAACTTTTATTCCTGGATAAATTACTCTTATAAGAAAAGGAAAAATGTTATTCTGCTTTTCCATATCTTCTTTTTCAATTTCTATATAATAAAGGTATAAACCACTTTTACTAAACTTTTTCTCAAATGTAGTTTTAGTTTTTTTCCCTTTTAAATATATATATTTCCTTTCTATCTCTTTTTTCCCTTCTTTCAAAACTACTGAACATTTTTCTCCATCCAGCCCCTGTTGAGAAATATAAACATCAATTTTGGCAATATCTCCTGTATAAACAGGACTGTTTGTTAGAACATTATCAACTCTTACATCTTTAATTTTTTCTCCACCAATTCCAATACAATAAAAAGGAATTTTGACATCTGGTAAATTTTGACTTTTACAATTATTCTGGCCATCTGTAAGGATTAAAATACCAGTTGCCTGGTCTTTATAATTTTTTAGAATTTCAGGTATAATTTTTCCTATACAGGTTTTTTTACCATCAGGAATTATATTTTCAATATCCTGTTTTTTGATTTTTTTAACATTTCTGTCAAAAACAAAAAAAGAAGGATTATGTTTTCTAAAAAAATCATTTTTATAAAGTATTTCTTTTACTCTTTCAAATCTTGTTTTTCCTGTCTCATTTTTAATTTTCATACTTTCTGATTTATCAAGAAGAACTATTAAATTTTTCCCTTTTTTTAATTCAAAACTTAAAATTAACTCTGGTCTTAAAAGAAGTAGTAATATTAGAAAAGCAGAAATGATTTCAAAAATAAATGGGATGAGAAAAATTTTCTTCTTTTTATAATGCATAAAAACATAAACTGTGAATATAATCAGAATTCCGAGTAAAAAAATATTAATTTCTGGATTTAATCTAATCATTTTTTTTCATAATATAATCAGTAATATACACTTCTGTTAAAAAAAGAATAAAAGCAATTGTTATGAAAATAAATTTCAGATGATAACCTGTGAATACGCTTTTTAAAAGTAATTCAATTTTTCCTGCTTCAACAAGATTAAACGGGAAATTTACCTTATTTTTCATCTCTTTTTCAGATATTTTCTCAAGATTTCCCTCAATGTAATTAATATTTACGGGTATTTCTTTTTTTACAATTTTTCCACCTGAATTTACTAACAGAGTCCATATACCAGGAATATCTGGTTCAAAATCTATTTTATTTCCTTCTCTTTTGAAATTTTTTATTTTCCCATCAGGAGAAATAATTTTATACTCTGTAAAAATATCTGGAAACTCTATTACCCTTTTTTCTTCTACAAAGTATCCTGTTGTATAAGTAATTCTTAAATTTTTTATAGTTCTGTCTATGAAAACAGGAAATATTGATTTAAATGGAAAGTTTGTCCATTCAGATGATAGAGAAAAAGGAAATAGAATTATGTTGCTTCTTTCACTGTAAAGTGTTATTCCTGCAGGGTATCCATTTTCTGTCTCAATTAAAATATTTCCATTTTCAATTTTTGTAATAAACAGTTTTTCAAATTTAATATCTTTTAAATACCTCTGAATTTTATCTTCAATACCATAAAATAATTTATTTTCTCTGTTTATATAGGTAATTGATACCGGTTTTCTAAAGATTTTTTTCTCTATAAGTTTTGCAGGTAGCAAAAATTTATTTTTCTCAACTTTCCAGTCATTGTTAAAATTTTCAGGAATATCTCTATCCCCGATAAAAAGTATTAAATTCCCACCGCTTTTAAGATAAGAATTTATCCTCTCAACAATATTTTTACTTAATCTGCCAGCATTAATAATAAAAATAAAATCATATCCAGAAAAAGAAATTTCTGATGCTTCTTCTTTTTTAACAACTTTGTAATTAATTTTTTCTTTTAAAGTCAATGCCTTAATTGCATTTATAACAGGTATTGCTTCAGAATAGTAAGAGGTTATTATTAAAATATTTATTACATCATTTCTTTTTTCAACATAATAATAGAAATTATCATCTTTCAAACTATCTTCAATATTTATTTCACCTGTAATTTTTGTATCTGTTTGAATTTTAAAAATTATGTTTTTTCTTCCTGAAGGCAAAATATAAAAATTCTTTTTGTATATTTTCCCATTTGAATTCAACAATATCTGGCCGTTTTTCTCCTTTTTTGACCAGTTTACAATAGATACAAGGTATTTATCATCTTCTATTTTCTTTATTTCTTTAATTCCAATATTTTCAAAATTGGGGCTTCCCGTATCAATAATATATGTTTTAATTCTTTTTTCCTGTATATCCTCCATTACATTTTCCCATAATATTTTTTGCATATCCGAAATAATAAAAATAATTTTGTTCCCTTCCACTTCTCTGAGTAATTCTTTTGCTTTTATTATTGATTTATTCAAATTTCCTGTTGTGTAAGATGGTTTTAAAGAAGAGATTTTTTCAGATATATCTTTCTTGGAAATAAAATCTGAATAACTCCCATCAGTAAAAACAAGTGCAACTTTATCATTTCCTGAAATGTTATCAAGTATTTTTTTCAAAACACTTTTTGTCTTTTCCCATATCTTCCCATTCTCTGCATTTAAACTGGCTGAATTATCAAGAATAATCAAAATATATTTTTTCCCTTTTAAAAAAGATAATGATTTTGTAACTGGTTCAGCAAGAACAAGAAGAAGTAGAGCAATAAGTAATGTTCTTAAAATCAAAATCAATGCCTCTTTCAACTTCTGGAGTTTAATTGACTTTACTTTTGCTAATCTTAAAAATTCAATATAACTGAAAGGGATTTTTTTCTTTTTTTTCTGACCAAAAAAATGGATTAAAACTGGTATGGAAATTCCTGCTAAAGCCCAGAGAAAAAATGGATATAAAAAGTTCATTTTGTCCTGTTTCTTATTTTTAAATAGTTATAAAGGAAAATATCAAATGGAGTATCTGTCTTTGAAAAAACATAATCAATATCACTTTTTATAAATGTCTTTTTTAAATAATCAAGAAAATTATTAAATAACTTCTGATATTCTCGTCTGATGGAAGTAGCATCAACAGAGATTTTCTTCCCATTTTCAAGGTCAAAAAACTCACATATTCCACTGTAGTTGAATTTAACTTCTGCAGGGTCAAGTATCTGAAAACATATAACTTCATGGTGTTTATGTTTAAAATGTAAAATCCCTCTTGCTGTTTCCTCTGGATTATCAAAAAAATCAGAAATGAAGATAATTAAACTCCTTTTTTTAATTGCAGGTAAAATATTTTCTATAACATCTTTTATTGATGTTTCTCCTTCTGGTTTTACTTTTTCTAAAACATCAAGAAGATAATAAAGATGTGATTTTTTTGAAGAGGCAGATATAAAATTTCTCACCTTTTTATCAAATGTTATAAGTCCAACAGCATCTCTCTGGTTAATCATTAAATATGAAAGTAAAGCAGATAAATAAATCCCATACTGTAATTTTGAAATGCTACTGGTTGAAAATTTCATTGAGTTGCTTGTGTCAAGAATAATATAACATTTTAAGTTTATTTCTTCTTTAAATGTTTTTAAAAATAATCTATCCGTCCTTCCATATACCTTCCAGTCAATATATTTTATATCATCTCCAGGGACATATTCTCTGTGTTCATAAAATTCAATACTGAAACCTTTATAAAGGCCTCTATGTAGTCCAGAGATAAAACCCTCTACTCCTGTTTTTGCAAGTAAATAAAGATTTGTAAATCTTGATAAAATTTTTGGGTCAAGTAATCTCTTGTTCATTTACTGGATTTGCTCAGTAAGTTTTTTGATTATATCTTCTGACGAAATCCCATCAGCGTCTGCATTAAAATTTGTAAAAATTCTGTGTCTTAAAACATCAGGAGCAAGTTCTTTTATATCATTTATTGATACATTAACATCTCCTCTGAGTGCTACTTTTGCTTTTGCTCCCAGAACAAGAAACTGAAGTCCTCTCGGTCCTGCTCCCCAGTTTACATATTCTTCTATAAATTTAAAATTCCCATCATAACCTGGCCTTGTGCTTCTGACAAGTTTTGTTGCATAAGTTAAGACATAATCAGATACAGGAATTTTCCTTATTATTTTCTGGAGGTTTAAAATTTTTTCTGCTGATAGAACTTTTTCAAGTTCGGGGAGAGTTTCTCCGCTCATAATCTCAGCAATTTTTTTCTCCTCTTCTTCTGATGGATAATCAATTTTTATGCTTATCATAAATCTATCAAGTTGTGCTTCAGGAAGGGGGTATGTGCCTTCAAGTTCAATAGGATTTTGAGTTGCAAGAACAAGGAATGGTTGAGGTAAAGGATACACTTTACCACCAACAGTAACCTGTAATTCCTGCATTGATTCAAGAAGTGCTGACTGTGTTTTGGGAGGTGCTCTGTTTATTTCATCAGCAAGGACAAGATTGGCAAAAACAGGCCCTTTTATAAATCTGAATTTCCTTTCAAATGTGGTCTTATCCTGTTCTATAATTTCTGTCCCTGTAATATCAGAAGGCATAAGGTCAGGAGTGAACTGTATTCTTTTAAAAGAAAGGTCAAGAATCTGGGAAAGTGTTTTAACCATAAGTGTTTTTGCAAGTCCAGGGACACCAATTAGAAGACAATGTCCACAGGAAAAAAGTCCAATAAGAATTTTTTCAATGATTTTATCCTGCCCAACGATTACTTTATGGATTTGTTGATAAATCTGTTCTTTAATCCTTCCAAGTTCCTCAAGTTGTCTTATTTCTGTTTCCATTAATACTCCTTTTTTCTGTGGAGGACAGTCCTCCACAATTCAGTGTGTTAAAAGATATACAAGAATATTAATTCCTAAATTTTTTGCAACATTTTCAGGTATTTCAGAAGTAAATGGTCTTGGTATACCTTCCCACTCCCCTCCTATTCCGTAAGGAGAAAATATAATTGATGGTAATCCATTTAAAGTATATATCTCAACAGGAGATACTTTCTGGAAATTTTTTATTGAGATATTTATCCTGTTTGGAAATTGATAAACAGGACTGCTCTGGTCTGGAATAACTTTTTTCGCTTCAGGTAAAACTTCACTTACAATTTTCCTGAAAGAAATTGTAAATTCTTCACTTCCACAGCAACTATCTCCAATAAGAATTCCTCCAGAAAGAAGAAATTTTCTAAGTTTTTTTAATTCCTCTTTTGAAAATTCTGGATTGAAATGACCTGTTATATAAAGAATAGGAACATTTTTTAAATCATCTTTTTTCAAATCAACAGGGATAGTTTCAAGGTATACAGAAGTATCTGTTTGTTGTGCGAATAATTTCAATAATTTCCCCATTGCAGATGGATGAGGATTCCAGTCCCCTGAATGTTCAATCTGTCCAACATAAATTTTCCCTTCCACTTTCTTTGTCTTTTCCTCATAGACAGGGGTTATTCCATAAAGTTTAGCATAGTCAATCCATGTAAGTGAATAAACAGCCATATTTATTCCTATCTTTATTGCATCTTCAGGTATATATCTTTTACCCCATGGATGAGTATGCATTGCCCATCCACATCCAAGGTCATAAGGTGAAAGTATTACCGCTGCTCTACATCCAATATTTAAAATTCTTAAATTCAGGTCTGACTTTTTTTCTACACCATTATCAAGAATTTTTAAGTTGTTAAGATTATAAAAGCAGAGTTTTAAGGGATGGTTGGAATAAACTTTATATAAATTTCTTTCAGGGAAAATTTCAGAAATAAAAGAAGTAAACTCCTTTGTAAATTCAGGACTACCTGAAGAAGCATTTGCCCAGATAAAGCCACCTTTTTCAAGATATTTTTTTATTTTATCTTTATATTTTTCAGGTCTGTATGGTTCAACACTTGTTATATAAAGAACAGGAATTTCTTCAGGATTGAAAGAAAAACTTGAAAGATTTATTTTTATTGCTCTATATGTAATACCTGTTTCTCTGGATAGTATTTTTAAAAGATTTTCAATATCATTTTCAGCCCTTGTCCATTTATCCTCTGGTCCACATATAACTTTTCCAACAAGGACAGGTGGAGCAGGCGGGTTTTTCTTTTCCGTTCTTCTCAATGGGGTAACAGGAAGAGGAAGTGGTGGAAATCCTTCTCCTGCCTTTCTTCTTTGTGGTCTTTTTGTCGGTGGTGCTTTTCCACATTCCCAGGCACCAGCACTTAGAATTAAACCTGCAAGAAATAAGATTAAAAATAATTTAATTTTCTTCATTTTCATTCTTTTTGACTTATTTTACTCTTAAAAGTTTAGAGAAACAAGAAAATTATAGTGCTTTTATAAAGATATTTCTTTTTATTTTGGTCTGATGTGGTAAAATTAATAAAAAATGTGGCAAAGATTTCTACTTTTTAGAAAAAAATATTTTAAGATTCGTTTTTTACTCCTTATGATAGTTTTTATTTATGTTTTTTATCCCTCTCATCACATTATAAATCTTGTAAATATTGCAATTGATAGCTTTTTTTTCTCAAATATTTCAGTAGTTGATTTTTCAAGAAAGTATAGAAAACTGGAGGTACTTAAAATTGAAAGAAAAATTCTAAAGACATTTGATAAAAATGGAGATAAAACACTCAACAAAAAAGAAAGGGAACATTTTACGCAGGAAACGGGATTAAACTTTTATTTATCTGGAAGCATGTACCACATCAATGCAAGTGACAGAGAAATTGTTGAACTCGGGAAAAAAATGGGATATGAAAAGAGAAACTATAAAGAGATAAGTAGAGAATGTTTTGAAAAAGCGAAAAAAGAAGAAAAAGAAATTTACTCAGAATCTATAAAAAAACTTAAAAGTGTATCCAATCCATTCTTTTCATTTTTAACTTTAAAAAAGAAACAGACATGGAAAAAGGGGGTGATCTCTCTGGAAAAATTTTTATTGAGATTGTTCACTGGTTTAAAACATTTTACTTTCTACGATATAAAAAAAGAAAGAATATCGTCGAAATGGATATGGACATGGAAAAATATCAGGTTTTCATTTTACAAACCAATAAATCTTTATAAAAAAATTTTAAAAGATTTAGGTTTTATTTTAAATGAATTGGATAGAGGGATAAGAATAAAGAAATTAAAAAATGAACCAGGGTACTGTATTTAATAAGAGAAAAAAAATTAATAAGTTCGCAGTAATAAGTTTTATTCTGGGAATTTTGGTTTTTTTTGTTTCTATAATTGAAATCCAGATTATTATGATTTCTGTCTTGCTTGGATATATTGCTAAAAAGGAGATAAAAAGAAGTAACTTTATGCAAAAAGGAAATATTTTTGCTACATTGGGAATATTCTTAAGTTTATTTTATTTGTTTTCTTTTAAGATTTTTTCCCAAATTGAAAACAAAAGATATAGGGAGCATCTGTATCGGGCTGTGTGTATGACAAATTTAAAACAAATTGGAGAAGGCCTTTATTTTTATTCATTAGATAACGCTGGTTACTTTCCTGAAAAACTTTCTGCTTTATATCCCCATTACATAAATAAAGCCGAAATATTCTGGTGCCCTTCTGATAAAGACCCAAAGCCAGAAAAGATAGAAAATGATATTCCAGACAATAAAAATAGCGCCTGTATAAGTTATCAATATAACCCAGGATACACTGAAAACGATTATTTTTTAATTCCCCTTATTTGGGATAATGGTTGTGGAATAAGTGGTAACCATAAAGATGGAGGAAATGTTCTTTATCTTGATGGAAGTGTAAAGTGGGTTCCCTGCAGTAAGTGGAAATCGAGGAAACACGGAAAATCATATCCTTGAGAAATCAGGTTTAAGCATTATATGGAATTTGACAGAGATAGTGAAATGAAGTAATTTAAAAGTATGGAAAGATTTATAAAAAACCTGAATTTTAGAAAAATGAAAAAATTAATAATTTTTCTTTTTTTCTTTTTTATTTCTTATTCCTGTTTTGCTGAAAATAAGGGATATAAATTAAATATAA
>CAZRDZ010000008.1:6019-16271 GCA_964599135.1 uncultured bacterium | reverse complement strand
TTATATGGTCTCCAAATTTCCATACCTTTCCTTTAATTTTCATCTGTTCCTCCAGATTTTGTTTCATCAGGATGAGCTATTCTTCCCTTTATTGCAGAAGCAGCAGCAACTTCTGGATTTGAAAGATAAACAAAACTTTCAGGGTCTCCCATTCTCCCTATAAAATTTCTATTTGTTGTCGCTATAGCAACTTCTCCTTTCCCTAAAACTCCCATATGTCCACCAAGACATGGTCCACAGGTTGGAGGACCAACAACACAACCACTTTCAACGAAAATATCAATAAGCCCTTCATCAACTGCCTGTTTGTAAATTTTCTGGGTTGCTGGAATAATTATACATCTAACATCAGGATGAACTTTTTTCCCTTTTAATATTTCTGCTGCTTTCCTTAAATCAGATATTCTGCCATTTGTGCATGAGCCAATAAATACCTGGTCAATTCTTACATCTGAAAATTCATTCACATTTTTTGAATTACCTGGAAGGTGAGGAGCAGCAACCTGGGGTTGAATATCAGTGCAGTCAATTTCAATTATTTTCTCATAGTCATTATCACTGTCTGTTTTTAGCCATTCAATATCTATATCTTTTCCAGATGTTCCTTTTATATACGAAAGTGTTTTTTCATCAGGTGGAATTATTCCATTTTTCCCACCTGCTTCAATTACCATATTGCAAATTGTAAATCTGTCATCCATAGATAAATTTTCAATTATTTCTCCTGTGAATTCCATTGATTTGTAGAGGGCACCATTAACTCCAATTTTACCAATTGTATAAAGAATAATGTCTTTTCCGCCAACATATTTATTCAGTTTCCCTTTATAATAAAATTTTATCGTTGATGGAACTTTCAACCATACTTTTCCTGTTATCATTCCTGCTGCTACATCTGTGCTTCCAACTCCTGTGGAAAAAGCACCAACTGCTCCATATGTACAGGTGTGGCTATCTGCTCCTATAATCAAGTCGCCAGGAAGAGTTAGTCCTTCTTCAGGTAAAAGTGCATGTTCTATTCCAACTCTACCTATTTCATAAAATCTTACTTTAAATTTTTTTGCAAAATTTCTCAATTTTTTTACAAGTTCTGCACTTTTTATATCCTTTGGTGGAGTAAAATGGTCAGGAACAAGAACAATTTTTTCAGGGTTGAAAACTTTTTTTGCTCCAATTTTCTCAAACTCCTCTATTGCAAGAGGTCCTGTAATGTCATTTGCAAGAATAATGTCCACATTACCTTCAATAAATTCTCCCGGGACAACTTCATTTTTTCCACAGTGTCTTGCAAGAATTTTCTCTGTCACTGTCATTTTTAAGCCCCTTTATAACTTTTTTTAACAAAATCTTTCTTTGTTAGATAATAATTTATAGCATTTATATATGCTTTTCCACTTGCTTCAATAACATCGGTGCTTACCCCTTTCCCCGAAGTTCTTATTCCACCAATTTCAAGAGTAACTGCTACTTCTCCCTGAGCATCTTTTCCACCTGTAATTGCGTTAATTTTATATTCCTTAAGAACTGGTTTTAACCCTGTTATTCTATCAATTGCTTTATATAATGCATCAACAGGTCCATCACCTCTTGAAGCATCTTCAAAAATTTTATTTCCTTTCTCAATACGCACGGTTGCACTCGGAATTGTTGAAGACCCAGAAACGATATGGAAATAAACAAGTTTATAAAACGGTTTTAATGGCATCAATTCTTCTTCAGTTATTACTATTAAATCAATATCAGTTATTTCTTTCTTTTTATCTGCAAGTTTTTTAAATCTCTCAAAAATTTTTTCAAGTTCTTTACCTTCAATATCAAAACCGAGTTCTTTTAATCTTGCTTTTAATGCATGTCTTCCTGAATGCTTCCCGAGAACAAGTTGAGTTCCTGGAACTCCTATCATTTCAGGATTTATAATTTCATATGTCTTTCTAAACTTTAAGACACCATCCTGATGAATTCCTGCTTCGTGTTTGAATGCATTCTCTCCAACTATCGCTTTATTTGGCTGAACAGGTATTCCTGTGAGTGAGGAAACAAGACGACTTGTTTTATAAATCTGTTTTGTCTTTATCCCTGTTTTAACTTTAAAAAACTTCTCTTTTATTTTTAAATTCATAACAATTTCTTCAAGAGAAGCATTTCCTGCTCTTTCACCAATTCCATTTATGGTGCACTCTACCTGTCTTGCCCCATTTATTATAGCAGCAAGGGAATTTGCAACAGCAAGACCAAGGTCATTATGACAGTGAATACTTATGATTATATCGTCGGGTAGATTTTCTTTTAAAGTTTTTATCAATTCTCCAAACTCAAAAGGAATAGCATAACCAACAGTATCAGGTATATTTACTGTTTTTGCTCCTTCTTCAATTACTGCTTTTGAAATATCTATTAAGAAATCAATTTCTGTTCTTGATGCATCTTCAGGAGAAAATTCAATATCATCTATAAATTTTTTAGCATATCGGACCTTTTCTCTGGCTATTCTTATAATTTCACTCTTTGCTTTTTTCAATTTATATTTTCTATGAATATCAGAAGTTGCAAGGAAAAGATGAAGTCGCGGTTTATTTGCTTTTTCAAGTGATTTCAAAGCAATGTTTATATCTTCATCTTTGCATCTGGCAAGGGCACAAACTGTGCATTTCTTTATCTTTTCAGCAATTTTTTTAACTGCTTTTGCATCATCTTCAGAAGCAATTGGAAAGCCAGCTTCTATAACATCAACACCAAGTTTTTCAAGTTGTTCAGCAATTTTTATTTTCTCATCACTTGTCAAACTTGCTCCAGGAGATTGTTCTCCATCTCTTAATGTAGTATCAAAAATTATTACTTTTTCCATTTTTTCCCTCCAGATTTCCTATAATACCATATAATTTACAGTTTTGACAACAATATTTCAAAATTTGACTAAAATTTGCATTAACTTAAAATAATATTATGAAAAAGATTTTCTTACTTCTTGGAATCCTGATATTCTTGATAGGTTGTGAGAAAAAGAGAGAAAATAACGCAAAATTACCTCTTTCTGATGAAGAAATAAAAGAAGCGATTGAATACGGGGAAAAAAATGTTTCTCTGACATATACAGAATTTACAGAAAAATGGGCTGTTGACCTGGGATACAATAAAGGAAAGGGTAGAGCGGTTCTTATAACTCCCTTTTTAAGAGTTGCTTTGATAGGGAAAAAAGCCGCAAAGTATAATGAGAAAATTGATTATTCTTTAATAAAAAAAGTTCTTTTAAAAGATGCTGATAAATTGTATTTTGATGTTATGTTATTCGGTGATTTTCCAGAATTTGGTAGAACAGTAGAAGCAAGATTGAAATATAATGGGAGAGAAATTTTTCCAGTTTACCTGTATTTTCCACCTTATTCACAGCTATCAAGAGATTATACACAGATAGCAACAGGAAGAATAAAATTTCCTAAAGATGATCTTCCAGATAATTGTAAAATTACGCTTATTGTTGCATTCTATCCTTCAAAAGGAGAGAAGGAAACAACCTGCAAATTTTGTTTTGACCTGAATAAACTCAGATAAAAGGTAAAAAAATTTTAATTAAGTTGTATACAAGATGGGGTAAAAAAATAAGAAAAAGTCCTTGAGCACAATCTATAAATTGAAAAAAAGTTGATATTAAAAAAATTATAGAAGAAAGTAAAAAAGTTGAAAAATCAAGAATGAGCGGTTCCTCTTTTCCAGGATATTTCCCAAAAATTCTTAACAAGAAACCCAGAAGAAAACCAGGAATACAGAGAAAATAGATAACTAAAGGAGATATAAAGTTAACTGAATATATACCGATAAGATAAAATCCAATCCACTTAATAAGAATTTTTAAGTTTTCCATATAAATATTTTATAATAATTTAAAAATGAGAAGAATTTATTTAAATCAAAATGAATGTCTAATTGAAAATGAAAAAATAACAATTGAAGGAGAGACATATCATTACCTGAAAAATGTATTAAGAGCAAAAGAAGGTTATAGGTTTTCAGGATTTGATGGTTCAGGGAAAGAATATATTGTTGAAATTTCGAAAGTCGGAAAAAATTTCCTTGAGGCAGTTATATTAAAAAAGATGGGAAGATATGATGTGGAAACTTCTTTTGATTTATATTTGTTCCAGTCAATCCCAAAAAGTAAAAAGATAGAGAAGATAATTGAAGGCACTGTGCAACTTGGCATAAAGGGAATATATCCTGTTATAAGTAAAAGAACTGTTGTAAATATTCCTGAAGACAAAGTAGAAAATAAAATGAAGAGATGGAAAAAAATATCAGAAGAAGCAAGTAAAGTATCAGGGAGGATAGTTATTCCAGAGGTTTTTCCTGTTATAAAGTTTGAGGAGGCAATAAAAATAAAGAAGGATATAGGATTTATTTTCTGGGAAGGAGAGAGAAAAATATTGAGAGATGTGATTGGAGAAAAAATAAATTTTTCTCCTATGAATAAAAGAATCCATATTTTTATTGGTCCTGAAGGTGGCTTTGATGAAGAAGAAATTGTTCTTGCGAAAAATAACAATTTTTTTATATCTTCTCTTGGAAAGAGAATTTTGAAAGTTGAAATTGCTTCTATTGTTGCCACTGCTCTAACAATTTATGAAATAGAAAAACTTTCTCATATATTTCTTTCATCATTAAAAAAAAGGTGAGAAAAAATTTAATAAGGATTTCCACATCTGGAACATATGCTTATCTGTAAAGCATCAATTATAAATGTTGTTTTTCTTTCACAATGTTTACACATTCGTTCAACAACGAATTCTACAGGAAGATTACACTTAATTTTATTTCCACACCAGATACATTCTATTCCATCTTCAACTATTTTAAAAGTCGCAATATCTCCAGATGTGCATTTGCAACTTAACCCTTCAATTCTATCTTTGTAAATTGTTGCCATTTATTCTCCTGTTAATTTGGATGTTATTTCTTCAGATATCACAACAATATCCTCTATAGGAAAAATGTTTACAGTGGTTTTATTAAAAAGGACTTTCACTTCTGCAGAAAATTCTTCATCTTCTGGGACCAATTCAAATATATAAAAAACTTCCGGGAAAACATCAAACTTTATTGAAGTATTCTTGATTTTCACCCCACCTATCTCCATCCCTTTTCTAACAAAATCTTCAGGATTTTTACCATATTTTTCAATAATTGGCTGATAAACCCTTGCATGTATTGAAGGAAAATAAATATTGCAGGTAGGCAGTTCTTTAAATGTTATAAGATTTTCATTTTTTTTAACAAAAGGTGAGTTTAAATAATGCAGTATGAAAATTTTTTCTTTGTCAGAGAGATTATTCGGGTCAAACTTTTCTTTTCGTAAATTTAATAAGTATTTCTTCTTAAAATATTCAAATGTTAACTCATCTTTCCCTTTTCTTCTCAGTGTTTCAATTCCTTTTTTGAAAACATTAAAATACGCTCTTTTGATCATAATTTTAAGTAAGAATCAGAATATATTGACCTGCCTGAAAGGATATATACTGTTTTTACATAATTCTTTTCTTCTTCATTTAAAAGAGAAAGGTCTAATTCTTCTTCAGTTGCTTTCCATATTAAATTCTTTATATTTTCCTTTTTTCCCCTGACAAGAGCAATCAGTTCTTTATCAAAAGCATCCACAATAGCACTGTTTAGACCATACTTTTCAAGCATTATAAGGTAAGTTCTATTAATCAATGGTCTTAATTCAGAAATAGCACCATTTGACACATTTGACAATCCACAGGTAGAATTGAACTCGGGTAGAATTTCTTTAAACATTTTCATAAATTCAAGAGTTGCAATTACCTGTTCCTGTTGAAACCTTACCGGCAGAACAATGGGGTCAATGTAAAATTTAGATGGCTCAATTCCATATTTAGACGAAAGATTGAGAACTTCTGCTGCAAGTGCGCCTCTTTCATTTTCGTCTCTTGGCATTCCTTCTTTACCAAGTAAAAGAACAATACAATTACAGTGGTATTTTTGCATAAGAGGTAAAATTACCTCTATTCTTTCTTCCGTAATTTGTAAAGAGTTTATAATTGCTTTTTCTCTTTCAATTTCAAGACCAACTTTCAATGCTTCAACATTTGTTGTATCGAGAGAAAGGGGTAAATCGCAAACTTCTCTAATTGTATTTATAATCCATTCCATAAGTTGTGGTCCATCTTTTTTCGCGGGACCTATGTTCAAATCAAGATAATCCATGCCATTTTTTTTGCTTTCAACTGCAATTTTCTGGATTGGTTCTTTTACTCTTTCTTTTATCGCTTTTCTTAACCTCTTGTTCATAATGTTTATATTTTCTCCTATTAATAACATTTTACTCCCCCTTATTGTGGTTTATTCTCTTGAAATGTTTTTATAAATGCAGGGATATGAGATGCTTCCCTTGGACCAAGGACTATTTTCATATCAGGAAGTTCCTCTTCAAGTTCCCCGAGAATTTGAGCAACAACTCCTGGTATTATTAAAATTTTCTTTGATACTTTATCTCCTATTTTTGTTTTTTTAACAAGCTCTGCGATGGTTTCAGCATTGAACTTATCAGCAGCCCAGGCGGTTAAAACAGACAACCCTTCTGTATCCTGAATTAAAAGATAGGATGGAACTTTTGAATTTGCAATCTCTCCGCTTACTATAAAATAAGTAAGAGAAAAGTTTGTAGTTATATAAACAGGTGAATTTTCATCAACTTTTCCTATTTCATATACTCCTTCAGGAGTTGTTAATGGCTTCTGTGGGTCAGTATAGATATTGAGTCGTTCAACAAGTAAAGGGAAAAGTGTTTCTCCATAGAAATCAGAAAGGATAACAACACTCCCATATTTGGCTATAAAGATTGAAGAATAAATTGCTTCTTTTAAGTAATTATCCGTCATAAAACATGGCATTGTTAAAACAGGATATCCAAATTCTGAAATTTTGTTTGTTATTGCACCTCTTCTGAGAAGTACTAAATTTTGGAAAACATCTTTTATATTTTTGCTTGATGGAAATAGAACTATATTCTCGCATCCAGCATTTTTCACTTTATTAACCTCTTCCTTTACTTCCTCTATTGAAGAAAATTCAACAACAAATGGCAACTCATTTTGTTTACATACATTTGCTATTTCACTGTATTTGTTTTTATCTGTTATAAAGATGATCGGTTTTATATCTTTTGATACTTCAACCGCTTTTTTGATATTTTCAGCACTGGCACTTATAAGAATAAGATTTTTCCCTGTTGAGTAAGATTTTTTCACAATATCAACAAATTTCCCTTTTCCCTTATCCATTACTGCTATTATTTCTGTCTTTAATTTCAGACCAACTCTTTCATACTCCATCTCAACTGCTTTCTTTAATTTTGTTTCTATTTTCTCATCGTCCTCATCATCAGAAATTAAAATACCTATTCCTGTTGGATTATAAAAGGTTTTTTCATGACGGAACAGAACTGTTTCTCCACCCATTTTAAACTGATTTCCTTCTTTGCCAATAGTAATTGTTTTGATTGGCGGGGCAGCTTCTTTTGCAAGTTTTTCCTTTGCTTCTTCTGAAACATAAGGGCATTTCGTTAAGGGGATTTTTCCCATCGCAACCTGCATTGCAAAAGCAAGACAGGTTGGAAAACCACATTCTTTACAATTTGTCTTCGGTAAAAGTTTAAAGATGTCAAGCGGTTTTAGTGCCATATTTCCTCCTCCTTTCACATAATTGGTTCCATCTCAAGCGCTGGATGTTTCTTTTCCTGTAGAAATGGTAAAATTTCCTCTTCTGTTATCCCAATTGTTTCGTCAGCAATTCTGTCAAGGAGGTCTGGTATTCCAATTTCTTCTGCTCTTTTATTAAATCTTTCTCTTATCTCTTCTTTCAACATCTTTGGCATCCACACAAGTCGTCTAATTCCACCTTCTGCCGAAACAAATTTTCTCTGGGTTATATTGAATTTAGAATGCCCGAGAAACCCAGGGGTCTGTCTACCACCACCTATTGTCCCGGCAAGGGTTGTGAATTTCATACCACAAGGGGTTTCTCCTTTATACTCCCTATTTACAGTCATTATACCATTACATAAAGGAAGGACAACTGCTATACACTCACAGCATCCACAAGTTGTCATAGGGTCAGTCATCAAACTGTAAATACTAACTTTTTCAATTGCTCCTCTACTTGCTTTTTTTATAAATTCGTTACATCCCTCCCACTGTCCAAGTTTCTCATCAAGAAGTTGTCCCTTCTTAACGGGCTGGTTTGGTCCCTCGGGATTAATTCTATTGGAAGCACGACAGTCAAGCCAGGAAAAAGCTCCGCATAACCCGGTTCTTTCAGGAGTTACTATACATACATGGTCAGGAGCGAATGATTGGCACAGAGTGCAGGAATAAAAAGTATCCACCTCGTTATCCGTCATACCAGCAAGTCGTTCATCTCTTTTCTCCCATACAACCCTTGCTTTCTCAATTAATTCTTTAACTTTATTCTCTTCTGTATAAATTTTAACCTGAACTTTGTCAAGAATATTGGAAAAAACCTCATGGTATTTTGCATGAATTGCAACTCCAAGATGTTTCAATTTTAATCCTCTTTCCTTCGCCTTTTTACTTATTCTTATCCAGACAATATCCCTCTGACCAATATGCATTGCTCCATTTATGTAATTTATATAATCATGAATCTGTCTTTCTAAAATGGGCTCAAATTCTTCCTGCATATCTCTCCCTGCAACTTCAACAAGAATTCCCAATGGTATTTGGCTTCCTTCGGGGATTTCATCTATTTCTGGACCAATAACTTCAATTTTTCCATCTTCAACTTCATTCATTAGTTTTGTTGTTGTCCATTCACAAGATATTGTTTTCCCTCCTCCGGATTCAAGATAGAACTCTCCCTTCCTTATTCTTTCCCCTTCAAAAGCAGGTCCATACGGGACAGGAACTGGAACTTTCTTTACTGAAACTTTCAGCCCTCTCACTTCTATCGCTTTTGAAACAATCTGATTATGGGGAATATTTGATACCACATGTTCATAGGTGCATATTCCTGTTGGAAGAATCTGGGGAATATCACTATCTGCTATCGTAGGAAAACCGAAGTTTATCGCACCTGCTGCATTTGCATACCATTCATCTGTTACTTCTCCAAGAGCAAGAACAAAGGCAAAAATTCTATCTTTGTTATAAATTAAAATTTTCCTGTAGTCACCTGCTTCAATACCACCAAAACTCATTGCTGCTCTTACAGCAAATCCGAGTGCAAAAACCGCCTGATAAATATCAGGACCAAAGGGAACAAGACGAACAGGCCATCCAAGTTGCATTCCACCTTCTTTTAATTGTTCAGCAAATCTCACTCCTTTATTTTCAGCACACATAAAAACATAGAGATTCTTTTCCTGTAGTTCCTGGGCTATTTTTACTGCTGTCTCATTGTCAGGAACTGCTCCAACAATTGCGGCAAAACCAGGGGCTGTCCCATCAACAAATTCAATTCCCCTTTTTCTCAAGATTATATCATTTGCAGCACCAAGCCACATTTTATCTTCTGGTGGTTCTTCCTCAGGAAAATAAAAATCAGGGTTTTCAACATATCTTATCGCTTCCATCATTTCCTCTGCAAAAAGAGTTGCCATTCCAGCATCAAGAGTAGGACCAAGATAGGGAAGATGGTATTTTTCAGCCACAGGGTCAGGTAATAAATTCCGACAAATCTTAAAAACCCTCTCCATATCAGAAAGTTTTGACACAGGAATGCCAAGAATTCCATAAATAACTGGAAGGTAATAAGCAGTATCTGGAAAAGCAACCTCCTGATTTGGTCCAAATTTATCCATTGCTTCTTTCCATTTATTTTCAGCCATTGATACAATTTTATGGGCTCCACTTATGGCTGAAGCAGCAATTATTTTTGACATCTTTTCCTCCTGTGTTCATGTTGTTTTCTCGCATACCACATAAAAGGATAAAAATAATTTTCCCACTGTTTTTCATCTGATTTATATTCATTGTCAAAAAAGAAGTAATCACATATAAGTTCTCTCAACCTGCAAATTTCTTTTAATCTTTTTCTATTTTTCGGGTCAGAAATTGTCAGGTCAGTAAGTTCAATCGCTCTTTCAGCAGCCTGTTTTGAATAGTTTTCGTCTTTTCCTTTCCAATCAATTGCTCTCAAAACCTCACTTCCTATGTTTGCCATCTGTTCAGGTAAAGTAAGTTCAAACCACCTTCCTTTCGCAAGTTCCTTATGGTAAATCATT
>CAZRDZ010000008.1:0-5919 GCA_964599135.1 uncultured bacterium | reverse complement strand
TGTAATTCTCCATCTACGACCATTATTTCTTTTTCAATGTCAACAACTGCTTTCACAAGATTTCCGAAATTTTTCTCCGCCATTTTTTTTAACTCTGAAAGTTTAATTTTATCTTTTACTATTCTCATCATTCCAGTTCTCTTCTCATTGCCATATCATAAAGGATTCTCTCTCTTGCTTTATCAATACCAAGTGCTTTTCTTTTCTTATCAATGTGTTTTATTATAAGTTTTGCTGCTTTATAAGGGTCTGGTTCGTATGCCCATTTTCCACCCACAAGTTCTTCCATCTTACTGAATAAAATTTCAGTGGCTTTTTTCGCTCCCAATGTTGGCCAGGTAACTCCAAAAACAGTAAAGACACCTGAAGCAACAAAGTACTGACCGATTGAGATTGCTTTTTCACTCATCCATTCAGGTGCTGCTCCGGCTACAGGAAGTTCTGATATATCATCTCCAAGACCTCCTTCCTTAACCATTGCACTTGCTGCAATAAGTATTCTTGAATTGTCAACACAGGAACCAAGATTTAAAACAGGAGGAATTCCAACTGTTTCACATATTTCTTTTAATCCATCTCCTGCAAATTTTGCTGCTTCAGGAAGCATAAGGCCTGCTTTAGCACACGCAATTGCGGAACATCCTGTTTGTAAAACCAGAACATCATTTTTAATTAACTCTTTAACAAGTTCCACATGAACCCAGTCATGTTTTACTTTAGGATTATTACAACCAACAACACCAGCAACTCCTCTTATTCTCCCATTAATAATATTCTCATTCAAAGGTCTCACTGATGCTCTAAATCTACCACCAAGTAAGTAATTTATAGTTTCATAACTGAAGCCAGATATATGCTCTATTTTTTCATCAGGAATATTAACTTCCTCTGGTCTGTTTGGAAAATTCTCAATTGCGATTTTTATAATTTCTTTTGCTTTCTCCATTGCTTCTTTTTCATTAAACTCAATATGTATTGCTCCCGGGAATTTTGCTATTGGAGAAGTTGATATAATTTTTGTATGATAACATTGAGCAACATTTGTAAGAGAAGGCATTATACACTGAATATCAACAACAACTGCTTCAACAGCCCCTGTCACAATTGCAAGTTCCTGCTGGAGAAAATTTCCAGCTATTGGAACTCCATGCCTCATTAAAAGTTCCAATCCAGTACAGCACATTCCAACTATATTAATACCCTTTGCCCCTTTACTTTCAGCGAGTTGTTTCATTTCAGGACTTTCTGCAGCAGAAAGAATTATTTCAGAAAGAAGTGGTTCATGTCCGTGAACAACTATGTTTACTTTATCTTTTGAGAGTGTTCCAAGATTTGCTTCTCCAAGAATCGGCTCAGGTATTCCAAAAAGGATATCCTGTAAATCAGTCGCAAGCATAGAACCACCCCATCCATCACCAAGAGATGCTTTCATTCCCTGCATAAGAAGGTGCTCAGGGTCATGGTCAACTCCCATATGTGTTCTATGCATAATTTCCACTATCTCTCTATCAATACCTCTTGGAGCAATCCCTAAATCCTTCCAGATTTTTTGTCTTTTTAAAGGTGCTTTTTTAAGATATATTATTTCCCCTTCCTGTTTCCCGAATTCTTCCAGCGCTCTTTTTGCAACTTCTCTTAATATTTCCTTTATATCTTTATTTTCAACATTTATTCCAAAGTCAAGAGCAAGAGATAAAAGTTTAAATTCATCTTTCGCTTTATAATCTGTTGTCTCACCATTTGCCAGAGCAAGCAATGTCTCTGCAACTCCTCTTCCGTGGTCAGAGTGGGCAGCCGCTCCTCCTGCAACCATTCTTATGAAATTCCTTGCAGCAATCGTATCAGCATCAGCACCACAAACACCATATTGTGGGTCTTCGTCAAAAGGGTTTATTCTACACGGTCCCATAGCACAATTTCTACAGCATATACCTAAAATTCCAAATCCACATTGAGGTTGTTGCTTTTTTAATCTTTCCCAGGCAAGGTCAATGTTTTCCTTCTTTGCCTTTTCTTTTAGTTCTTTATTGAAGTCCTTATTTTCATTTTCCACTTTTTGCCTCCTACTTAAAAAAGATTTTTTTGCCTTCTGGAGAAACACTTTCTCTAAATCCTTCTTCACTTTCAAGAATCTCCTTCATTTCTCCATAATTAAACCATTTTTCCCCCAGAAGATTTTTGTAATTTTTTATATTTATTTTATTTCTCATTAGCGCCATATAAAATCCGGCATTTTCAACATTGCCTATAAGAACACCTCCAATTAATTTATCATCTCTTAAGACAAACCTTTTATAGGTAAAATCCTTTTCGTGAGTTTCTATAAGTTCAACATTTTCTTTTTCCCTGACATGACCGAATGAAATAATAGGAAGTCCGAAAAATTCAGCTGAATTTCCCCCTATTGAACCAGGATATATTTTTTCTCCCCCTGCCATATTTATTCCAGCAGTATATCCCTGTTCCTGAGCATTCATCCATAAAGCATTTACGGTATATTCTCCTGTTATTAAATCTTTTGTTTCAGCAACATCTCCAGCAGCATAAACATTCTCTTGATTTGTTTGCAGAAATTCATTAACCATTACCCCCCAGTGTAATTCAATCCCAGAATTTTCTAAAAATGATGTATTTGAACTCACTCCTTTACCCACTATACCAATTTGTGCATTAACTTTTTCACCATTATCAAGCAAAACTCCTGTCATCTCTCCATTACCAGTTATTTCTCTCGGAGCAACTCCAGTCCTGATTTTTATTCCATTATTTTCCAGCCAGTTAAATATAATTTCTGCTGCTTCTTTGTTGATAACTCGTGAAAGTATTTGAGGTGATTTTACAATTATTTCTACTTCTAATCCTTTCTTTTTTAAGGCATATCCTGCTTTAATTCCAATTAATCCTCCACCGAACACAACCGCTTTTTTTGCTTTTTTGCTTCTTTCTAAAATACCTTTTGCATCCTCAATTGTTCTAAAACTAAAAATTCCTTTCTTTGTTTCGCCTTTGCTTCCAAGTTTTTTAGGTGAAGCACCCGTTGCAATAAGCAATTTGTCATATAATATTTCTTTTCCATCAGATAAAATGACCTTTTTATTATTAATGTTAATCTCTTCCGCTCTTTCCCCAACAATAAGGTTAATTTCAGTTTCTTCATAATAAGATTTTTCTCTTAAGTATAGGTCTTCTTCCTTATGAGTGCCTATAAGATAATCAGTTATTAAACATCTTGCGTAAGGAGGAAATTTTTCAGCACTGACCAGGGTAATTTCCCCTTTTTTATCAATTTTTCTTATTCCTTCAATGCAGTTTAACCCCGCAGCACAACCCCCAATTATTAAGTAGTGCATTTTTCTTTCCTTTTCTCAAGTAATTTTTTAAAATCCTCTATTTCTCCATAAAACAATGCTTTTGTTGGACATCCTGCAACACAGGGTGGAACTTCTTCGTCAGGGCACAAATCACATTTAACAGCATGAATAGTATTTTCTTCTCCGATTTTTATAGTCCCGAACGGACATGTCATAACACAGGAATAACAGTGAACACATTTGTCATTATCAAAAACTATATTTCCATTTTCCATTCTTATAGCACCTGCTATACAGGCGAAGTAACAGTACGGCTCAGGACATTGACGGCACTGTAATGGGAGCGACGAATTTTTAAATTCAACAACTTTTACTCTTGAAATGGGTTTTGGTTTCTCATTGATAGCGGAGAATAAGGTTTTTGAATTAGAATGTTTAATAGCACAAATAAGTTCGCACATTTTACATCCCATACATCTTTCTATGTCCACAAAAATTCTTTTCATTTCATCTCCTCAATCAATTCATTTATTAAAGAAACTGTTTCAGGATGTCTTATAACAAGTATATCTGCACCAGAAAGAGCAAGGAGAGTAGCAGTGATACCTTCCATTATAATTCCTCTTTCTTTAATTTTTCCAAGATTTGGTTCTAAACTTTCAGGAATTGTAACTTCTTTTGTTTTCCATACTTCTTTTGAAAGATAACATATCATTGGAAAGGCAAGTTTATCATCCTGCTGTAAAAGTCCTGCAATTCTTATTCTTTCCATAACTGAATAAGTATATTCAATTCCATATCCCAGACCACCTGTTGTGGGGTCTATTATAATCTTCTCTTCCGGAACTCCAAGTTCCATAAGAAGAATATTTAACTGTTTTGCAAGATTTACATCTATGGGAGTAGAAGCAATTACAACATGTTTATATCCAATAGCAGCAGCGCCAATCTGTTTATAATTTTTATCAATACAGGGACCTATAGCAACATTCTTTCCCTCACAAACTTCTGCAACCATTCTCAAAATCTCAACATCCTTCTCCTCATTATCAACACCCCAGAAAAATAAAGGAACATCCACATTATTTACAATCTTCTCCACTGTTTTTCTCACTTCATCACTGCTTTTATTTGCACCATGAGGGTCAGCACTTATAAGATGAACCGTCAATGCTTCTGCTCCAAATTCCTCAACACATTTCTTACACCAGGAGACAGGATTATCAAGAACATCTTTAAATGGCTCAATACAACTTTCAGGCCAATCATTTGGTTTTATATCAGGGACCTCAAAAGAAATAACAGGGAGATGTGGAATTTCTCCCTCAAAATTATGGAAGTTAAAACAATTCTCTCCACCCACTTTTATTTTTTTATCACCTGTTCCTATTTCCACTTCTTTTATTTTTCCTGTATACTTTACTTTTAATTCCTCCATTTTTTCTCCTTTTTATGCAGGTGTTTTTCTTTTTTCACTTCCGTACCCTTCACCATACCAATATCTTTCTGATGTTTTCAGAAATTTTAACATCTCATCTTTACTTCCAAATTTTTTCCACTTTAATGGTTTATCAGGTTTGCCTTTTTTGAATTTACTTTTTTCTTTCAAGTTTACCTCCTTTTAAACAGTTCCGTGTATAAAATACTTCTTTTCCATCCTCTCTATTATTTCTTTAATGTCAGATAGTATCTCTGGAACTTTCTCCCAAAAAGGGCAACTTTCTATCTCTGCTTCTCTTAAACTATTATAAAAAGGGATAAAACCTACAATATCAAAATCTTTCAAATTCTTTCTCAAAAATTCTTTTTCATTCTCAGTGTTTATTTTATTTCCTATAACTGCTAAATTTTTAATTCCTATCTCACCAGCAAGTTTTTTTATTCTATATGCTGTTTCAATACTTTTGTCTGTTGGTTCGACAACAACTATAAGAAAATCAATACCTTCTGTTGTTCCTCTTCCAAGATGTTCTATTCCTGCTTCCATATCAAGAATAACAACATCTTCCCTCCCAAGAATTAAATGCCTGAGCAATGCTTTCAAAAAAGCATTCTCAGGACATGTGCATCCAAGACCACCACCTTTAACACTTCCCATAACCCCCAGCATAATATTCCCTTTTTTTAAAAAGAATTTTTCAGGTATATCATTAACCTCAGGATTTAATTTAAAAAAAAGTGCTCTCACTCCAGGTTTTGTTCCAGTTCTTTCTGCAATTATTTCTTTAAGTTCTATTAACGGTTTTATTTCCCCTTTAAGATTAAGAGTGGTTTTTAAATTTGCATCTGGGTCAGCATCTATTAATATTACTCTTTTATTTTTTTTTGAATATACTATTCCTGTTGAGGCGGCTATTGTTGTTTTTCCTGCTCCCCCTTTACCACTTATTGCTATTTTCATCCCCATATACAAAAAGTATAAAAAGTTTTTTTCTTTGTGTCAAGTAAATATATTCCTGTTTTATAATATTAGAATTTTAGCATATTATAAAAAAATAAATTGAATTTCGTAATGCGATATTAAAAATGGTATAATTAAAATATGAAGAAAAGAATTTTCATAGCAGCGACAAGACAGAATGATGGGAAGACAGTAATAAGTTTGGGA